>JAFVEJ010000098.1 GCA_017476085.1 Alphaproteobacteria bacterium | reverse complement strand
TCATTCCGCATTTGATCAACGTACTGTTGATTATGCCGTTATCGCTTAAAACGGGGATCAGCGCATAGTTCCGTATCAAAGAATTTGTCCAGAACGGAACAATAATCAGCATCAAAAACAACCCGCGATGTTCTTTGGCAATTCGTGCAATAAAGTATGTAAAAGGATAAGCGACCAACAAGCAAAAAAACGTCGTACAAAAAGCTAAATTTAACGACTTTAAAATCACCGTCAGCAATTTCGTATCCGTCAGCGCCTTATAATTCTGCAAATTTAAAGGTAAACGAAGCATCCAAACCGGATCTCGGGATAAAAAGCTGGCCAGCAGCACCAACAGATTGGGTGCGAAAACCATTATTCCGAACCAAACAAAGATAAAATACAGCACCGCCTGACGGCAAAAATTATCCGCAGATCTAAGCATCGGGCAAAACGACCTCCCAATCTTTGATCCAGCTGACATTCACGACATCATTGAGTTCATAAATAATATCGGGATCATCTTCGTTAAAAAACTGGGTAGCCATCACCATATTGCCGCCGGCCGTTTGAATCCACAAATCAATTGTACGTCCCTTATAAACCAGGAAACTGATGATGCCGCGCAAAGCGTTTTCAGGCGCTTCAGCTTCCGGATCGTTGACCTTGCTGACGACCATATCTTCCGGGCGCAGCAAAACTTTAATTTTCGATCCGCGCACCACTTCAAAAGTCCTCGGCTTGCACAAGCGATAAAACATTCCTTCGACAATCGTTTCAAAATCATTTTCGCCGACTTTGATGACCATACCGTCAAACACATTAATTTCACCGACAAATTTGGCGACAAACATGTTTTTAGGTTCTTCGTAAATTTGGATCGGCGTTCCGATCTGCTCAATCATCCCTTCATTTAAAACAGCCACACGGTCGGACATAGCCAGCGCTTCTTCCTGATCATGCGTCACATAAACAAAAGTTACGCCCAAATCCCGTTGGAGTTCCTTCAATTCAATCTGCATTTCCTGGCGCAAACGGTAATCCAACGCCGACAAAGGCTCGTCCAGCAAAAGAATTTTCGGATTATTGATAAACGCGCGCGCCATAGCGACTCGCTGTTGCTGACCGCTGGACAGTTCGGCCGGATAACGCAGGTAAAACATATTCATTTTTACCTTTTCCAACGCGCGGAACACTTCCGTTTCTATTTCCTCTTTTCCCATACCCTTCATTTTCAGGCCGAAAGCCACATTGTCAAAAACGGTCATATGAGGAAACAACGCATATTGTTGAAAAACCGTATTGACCAATCGGCGATTGGGCGGCAAATGGGAAATTTCTTTGCCGTTCATAAAGACTTTTCCCGTTGTCGGCCGTTCAAATCCCGCGATCAATCGCAGCAACGTCGTTTTGCCGCAGCCCGAAGGTCCCAAAAGCGTCAAAAACTCGCCGTCATCAACGGTTAAATCAACGTCATCCAGAACTTTATTCGCCCCGAAAAACTTGGTAACGTTCTTTAATTCCAGCAAAGGAACGGAAGGCTTTTCCATATTTTTTCTGTCCTTCAAATCAAAACCGGCAATTAACCGAGATTGTTGTTTTATACATTACTTTTATCAGAAAGATTTTTTTTTGCAAAGGACGCTTTAAAAAAAAACAATTTTCGATAAAATGCGTTTGTTTATTTTGGGACGGAACAGATGAACAAAAGCAGACGATTTTTGCGCATGCTGCGGAAAAACTTCAGAAAGAGGCAATCTAAAACGCTTGCTTTTCCTGAAGTTTTCCCCGTAAAAGGATGTATTTTGAAATGTGATCTGACTGTTTTTCTGGAACACACCGGACTGTATATCGGCAACGGCAAAATCGTCAGCCTGAATCGTCACAGCCAGATTCGTATCGAAAACAGTCGAAGCTTTTTTCCGCCCGGCACAAATCCCGCTTCCAACCGCATTTACGTCGCCTGTTACGGCAATACGGACGAACCGCTGCGTTCTTCAGCCATTGCCAAACGCGCGAAAAAGAAGGTTAATCAACAAACGCCGTATAATGTCCTGTTCAACAACTGCCATCGTTTTACGGCCGGCTGCATCACGGGAAATTTTGACAACGATGTCGTTTCTTTTTCCCAGTTGGAAGATGTCATCCTGGCGCATCAGGAACAGTTAAGACCGAAACAGCCGTGGTGGATCCGATTGAAAAACTTTATTTTAAGAACTCCCAAACCCGAACCGGCTAAGACTTTTAATTGGCGTCCCGTTCTGTTTGAATAAAAAAATCAACCGAATTCACGTTCATTATCACGTTCACGCGCTTCTTCGGCAATAAAGCGGCTGTTCGCCCGCATCACTTCGGCACGCTTTCTTTGCTGCAGCGTTTCTCTCTGCTCTGTTTTCTGGCGCCCTTCCGCATCGCCCAAACGATGTTCATATTCTTCACGGATTCTTTCCGCCTGCTGCATCACGCGCTGTGTTCTGATTTGAGAAAGCATCTGTGCCGCATATTGCGCCGCATAATCGCTCCCGTTAATATTTTCAACAATATTTTCAAACGTCTGCAGAGCTTTTTTCTCTTTGCCGCTTTCATAATACGCCCGGGCGATCAAGGCGTCCGTCGCTGTATTATCAGCAACCAACTCTTTTGATTTTTTCAACGCCTCAAAACTTCTTTCGGGATCCAACGGCCGTGTTAAAACACCGATTGCCCGATACAACGAGGCAGCCTGTTCCAATGCGGGCGTGCAAACATCACTGCGATGAGAAGACGAAGCTTTGTTCATCATTTCAATGGCCTGACGTTCCAAATATCCCAGAGCCGTTTCATAATCGCCCCGTTTTAAAGCGCTTAACGCCGCTTTTTGTTCAAATTGCGGATCCATACCGATAACAGCCGTATTTTTTTCCGCCGTTTCTCTTTTCAAAAACAACGTCATTGTTTCGATTAAAGGCTGCAGTTCCATTACGGGAACTTGTTCGGCTGTTTTGGAAATTAACGTCTTAGCCGTTTGTTCCGCCGACAAGCCCTTTTCCAACAAAGAAGAAATTTCCAACGTCAGCTCTTTATACTGCCCTCTGAGCTGTTCCAGATCGCCGCGTTCCAGCCCCAATTCTTCCAGCTCTTTTTCTTCCTGCGTTCTTTGTTTAGGCTTTTCGTTTCCGTCCTGAAACAATTCAAACAACTCTTTCAGCTGTTCCTGAGCACGCCGACGTTCCTCTTCTTTTTGTTTTTCGGCTTCAATCTGTTTGTTTTCCGACTGTTCTTCCTCTCCGCCGTTTGAAGCGCCGGCCTCTTGAGCATCGACCGATTTATCCGAATCCGGCGCCGCCGTTTGCCGCATAGACGCTCCTTTTGCCGGAGAACGCGACAAAATTTTGATTCCCGTTCTGACCAAAACGGCAAAAACAACGATACCGCCTACAGAACCGGCATGTTCCGGCAGAAAAGCTCCGACGGATTGCGTAAATTGTTTTAAAACACCGAAAACATCAAACGGAGAAGAAAGCATTTTTTATTTGTTTTCCGATAAACAGTTGCGTTGTGTTACAGATAACAGTATGTTATCTTTATTTTGTCGAACTTACCAGAGTTATTTTTTCTAAGAGACGGGAAATGGGTTATCTGTCAAAACGTAAATTTGAAGAACGTGAACACTTCTTAATCACGGGGCTGCTTTTTTTAATTCCCGTTTTGACTTTGTTAAGCACGTTAGGGCGCAGCTTGAACTGGCGACTGGATTATGCGGGCGAATTTAAAATGCAGGCGGCCGGCCTGAGTTTCCTGTTGTTTTTCTGGTGCCTGTTTAAACAGCGTTGGGGAAAAATGTTTGTTTTTCTGCTTTGCGCCTTATTAAACCTGATATTGATGGCGTCCCATTCCCATTTAACGCAAAAGAAATCCGACCTACCGGAAGATTCTCATATTTTCACCGTTTTATATCAAAATATGAAAGATTCGGAAAACAGTCTGGATCGGATACAGTATATGATGGAAAGCATTCAAACCGATTTGGTTATGTGGACAAATGTTCCGATAGAGGTTTACCGTCATTTGGAAGACGTGATCGGTTCTTATTCGCTGCAGAATCAAACTCTGGATACCACGGGAAAAATGAAGCTTGTTTTTTCCAGAACTCCCAGTGTTGACCGTGGAGAAACATTAGGAGAAGACAGTCTGTGGGTTTCCCGTGTGGTTGAAACGCGCAAACTGACATTCCTGCTGACTTTTTTTGACAACCCATGGAATGAAAAAAACTACGACAAAGCAAAACAGGAAGTTTTTGAACTGTCGAATTTTGTCCGCAGCCGTGACGAACCGGTTGTTTTGATCGGAAATCTCGGCGCTTCGGCCTGGAGCTGGCTGTTGAATGACCTGGAAGCGTATGCCGGATTAAAACCGCAGGGAAAATTATTGGTTTCAGGAATGGATATGCCCTTTTATTCGCGCCGGCCCACAGATCATATTTACACACATCCCGGAATTGAAACGGCTGACATTAAAGCTAAAGACTGGCTGAAAACGGGTCACAACGCTATTTCGGCCGTTTTCAAAATAGCTCCCTTGCGCAAAAAAATCGAATTTTTGCAACTGTCCCCTATTTTGGATGAACAGGAACTCTTGCAGCCTCCCACATAAGAGAAGACTTTTGTTTAAAATATTCGGCGGATTTATGATCTCCGCTGCTTTCAAATTGAAGGGCCGCCCGATACCAATATTCGGCGGCTTTTTGATTTTGTCCTTTTTTCTGCGCGATCAATCCCAAATTGCTGAAATCCGAAGCCAGCCCCAAACTGCGATGCAGACGTTCCTCAATATGCATAGAGTCTTTGAAATAGCTTTCCGCCTGATCCCATTCGCCGCGGCGCAAATACAGCAATCCCAGCATAGCGGCCGTATTGGCGTTTTCCGCCCTTCGATCTTTTTCTTTAAAAAAGTCTAACGCGTTCAACAACAACTCTTCCGTTTCTTCATCCGTATTATTTTGTTCCACTCTCAATCCGCCATATAACAGCCGATTGGCAGCCAATTCAAATCCGTCTTTTGACGCCATCGCCATTTGAACGGATTGTTTTGCGATCTCCAATGCTTTTTTATCATTTCCCGTTGTCTGATACGCTAATGTCATATCGTTTAAAATACGACTTTGCATAATCAGATCATGCTGTTTTTCAAAAGCCTTAAAACTCTGTTCGAGCGCCTTTAAAGCCTGATCACATACGCCTTTTCGCAGATAACACAAACCGATCTGCCGCTGCACGCAAGCGGCTTCAAAAGAATGCTTTTCGTCTTTTTCCAGAAGTTTTAAAGCATCCGTATGTTGTTCCAGTGCCAAATCAAATCTGTCTTTGCCCTCATAAACCATTCCCAAATTTCCGAGGGTTTCAGCCAGAATTGCCGTCCACTGATGCTTTTTTGCCAGATTTTTAGCCCGATAATGAGCTTCTTCCGCGCTTTCAAACGCGCCCGCCAAACGATAAACCATACCCAGTCGATTCGCCGCACGGGCATATTCAAAATCGTCTTCTTCTTTTTCAAAAACAGCCAGAGCCATGGTCAGCTGCCTTTCCGATTCCGCCAGATTGCCCTGATTAAGCGATATCATCGCCAAATCGGAATACGCTTTGGCAAACAACATACGATTCTGCCGCCAATGCCACAACGATGAAAGCCGAAGCCGCGGCACACCGTTTTTAAACGAAAAGAATCGTCCTTCTTCAAAAATTTTTATCAGAGCTTCCTGCGCTTCGTCATAGCGCTGAACATCAACCAAACACCGCCCTAAAATCAACCAATTTTCAATATTCCGCGATTCCGACCGGCAAATGACGCGGTAATTTTCGATAATTTCCTGTGTCAATATATACGATTGATTCATACTCTGCCTCGTATAATGATCTGCTAGATTCAAGGGTAGCAAATCAGATGCCGAATGTCGTTCAAAAAATCAACAAAATATCTCTTTCCCCCAATTTAACAGGGGCTTTATGGTTGTTGGCGTCCGTCGTTTTGTTCCAAATTTCATACAGCGCGGTTATATATGCCAGTGAAGAATTAAGTTCTTTCCAGCTTGTTTTTCTGTGCTGCCTGTTTCAAATGTTGCTGATTTTGCCTTTTGTCTGCAAACAGGGAATCAGTATTATGAAAACACGGCAATATAAAAATTACACTTGCCGTTTATTATTCGGCGTTACCAATATTGTTCTGACTTTTTATGCTTATAAACATCTGCATCTGGCAACGGCGACATCCATCGTTTTCACCCGTTCTTTGTTTACGATTCCGTTAGCCGCTCTCCTGTTAAAAGAACGAGCCGGCTGGAAAAGAAGCATCGCCACAGTTCTGGGCTTTATCGGCGTTTTAATCATTTTAAATCCGGGCCCCGTGGGTTTAAGCCTGCCGGAAGCAGCGGCGCTCGGAGCTTCATTTTTTCTTGCATTAACTTACCTTTACATTCAAAAACTGTCCAGAACGGAAAATCATCTGGCAATGTTAATGTATTTCGGCCTTGCCTGCTGCATTTTAACCGCTTATCCGACTTATAATTTGTGGGTTCCGTTCGGATTAAAGACGCTTTTTTGTATTTTTATCATTGCCGCGACAGCCACCGCCGCACAATATTGCGTGATCAGAGCTTATCAGGTCGGAAAAGCCACTGTTATTTCTCCGATAGATTACCTGCAAATTCCTCTATCTGCCCTGATCGGTTGGTTTTTATTCGGCGAAGCTCTGTCCTTACATTTTGTCATCGGAGTCACTATCATCATCACGACCAGCGTTTACATCCTGAAACGCAAGGAAGGCGATGAATGACCGCACCTTCACAACATATAAACTAAAGAGGTTCTTAAATGACCATATCCGCACTTTCCTATAAACAGCTGTACAGCGCTTGCGATTTAGACTTCTTATCTTTTGAAACGACCCGCGACCTGGAAGACTTAAATCAGCCTTTGGGACAAGAACAAGCGATCAATGCCATTAACTTCGGAATCAGTATGGATTCTTACGGATACAATCTGTTTTGCATCGGATCGGAGGGAACGGGCAAGTCTTCTTTGGTTCGCCAAATTCTGACAAAAGCGGCTAAAAAACGCAAAACGCCGGATGATTGGTGCTATGTATATAATTTCAAAACGCCTTATAAACCGACCGCGATCCGTATGCCCGCAGGCAAAGCCAAAATATTTGCCAAAGCCGTCGATAAATTGGTTGATGACATACGCGTCGCCCTGCCCGCTGTCTTTGAAGGAGACGAATATCAAACTCAGCTT
>JAFVEJ010000097.1 GCA_017476085.1 Alphaproteobacteria bacterium | reverse complement strand
TAATGGAAAATGTACGCTGTACAGTCATTTTATCCTCTATATAATGGTTTAAAGTTAAAACAGATGGCTCCTTTATACCCGTCCGAACGAAACCTTTCAACCGACAAATTGTTTATTTTCGGGCAACAAAGCCTTTTATTTCTGTATCCAACAATCCGCGCTGATATTCGGACAGCTTTTCAGCCGCCGCCTTCAAGGCGTTTTCAGCTCGTTCATAACCGCCCTGCGCCGCCAAAGACAGCCAAAAATACGCCTGTTCGTAATCCGCCGACATCAAAGAATATATTCCCAAATCCATTTGTGCCCGCTTAGACCCGTGATAGGCGGCTTCGGTCAGCATCGTTGTCGCCTGACCTTTGGGCATATTTTTCACTTCGCCGCGGAAAGCCATTGAAGCGGCCATATAGCGCGCTTCGATCAGCTCTTCCGAAGCCTGTGTATAATTTTCAAACGCCCGTTTATTGTCTTGTTCCACGCCCCAACCGTTATAATACATTTCCCCCAACAAAAAGCGCGCTTTCGGATAGCCGTGTTCGCCGGGATACACCAGATATTCAAAAGCTTCTTTATATCGTTTTATTTCAAACAAATGTTCGCCGGTTTTCAAAGCGTTGGTAAAGTCTTCTTCCGTTTCGGGGACTTTAGGCCCGCGAAAAACAAACATCGCCAAAGAGAATCCCAGAATAAAAATCAGCAATCCGCCCAAAATAAAGGCTTTATACTGCAGAAAGAAAACTTTCATATAATACAGGCGGTTGCTCATTTTTTTATACTTCTTCCGGAAAAGACCATTTTATCATCAATCAAAAAAATCCTTTTGTAAAGAAATTGAGTTTCTTTTTCTTTCTTAATCGGGTACAGTCCGCTTGCTATGCTGGATATAAACGACATTACATTGCGGTTTGCAGGACGGCTGTTGTTCAACGGCGCGTCGGCGCATATTTCCGACGGACAGAGGGTCGGCCTGACCGGACGCAACGGAACGGGAAAAACGACGCTTTTCCGCCTGATTCTGGGCGAGTTGGCTTGTGATGACGGAGATATCACGATTACCAAAGGTCACCGCATCGCAACCGTCGCGCAGGAAATTCCCGATGGCGAATTGTCCCTGCTTGACTGCGTGTTAAAAGCCGACACGGAAAGAACCCGTCTCTTGGCCGAACTGGAAAAAGCCGAACAAGCCGAAGACGGTGTCAGAATCAGCGAGCTTCATGAACGGCTGAATGTCATCGGCGCGGGTTCCGCCGAAGCCAGAGCCGGAGCCATTCTGTACGGACTGGGATTTTCCGCCGAACAGCAAAAGCTGCCTTTAACCGATTTTTCGGGCGGTTGGCGCATGCGCGTCGCGTTAGCCTCCGCTTTATTCGTACCATCCGATATTTTACTGCTGGACGAACCGACAAACCATTTGGATCTGGAAGCGACTCTGTGGCTTGAAAACTTTTTAAGCCGATACGCCGGAACACTGATCATCATCAGTCATGACCGATCTTTGCTGAACCATCTCTGCACCCGTATTCTGCACATTGAAGGTTTAAAAATCCAAAGCTACGGCGGCAATTACGACGCTTTCGAGCAAACGCGCGCCCTGCAAATGGAAAACGAGCAGAAACAAGCCGCCAGAACGGAAGAAAAACGCAAACATTTGCAAGCGTTTGTCGATCGGTTCAGTTACAAAGCCAGCAAAGCCAAACAGGCGCAAAGCCGTGTCAAAATGTTGGAAAAACTGCCCGAAAAAGCGTTCTTGTATGACGCTTCCGCTCTGCATTTCAAATTCCCCTCGCCGCAGGAGCTTCCTTCGCCTTTGATCAAAATCGAAAACGGCAGTGTCGGTTACGGGGAAAAAGTCGTTCTGTCAAAACTGAATTTGCGCATTGATGCCGACGACCGTATCGCTTTGCTGGGCGCGAACGGAAACGGAAAATCGACTTTTGCCAAACTGTTAGCCGGCAAACTGAGTCGGATGGACGGGGAAATGCACGCTTCCGGCAAGCTAAAGGTCGGATATTACGCCCAACATCAAACGGAAGAACTGTCAAAAGATTTAACGCCGATTCAGCAAATGCAGCCGCTGATGAAAGAGGCGACCGAAACGCAGATACGAGCGCATCTGGGCGCGTTCGGACTGACGCAGCAAAAAGCGGAAACGAAAATCGAACTGCTGTCCGGGGGAGAAAAAGCGCGGCTGTTGTTCGCCGTCATGACGCGGGACGCGCCGAACATTCTGCTGTTGGACGAACCGACGAACCATTTGGACATCGACGCGCGCGACGCGTTGATCGACGCTATCAACTCTTATCAGGGCGCGGTCATTCTCATCACACACGATCCGCATTTAATCGAGCTGACGGCGGACAGGCTGTGGCTGATCGACAACGGACGCTGCCTGCCCTATGACGGAGATTTGGAAGACTACCGGGCGCTGTTATCGCAAAAAGCGAAAATTCAGGCAGCCGGAAAAGCGGCTGATAAACAGGAAAAGCCCGTCGTCTCGCGCAAAGACGAACGTCGGGAAGCCGCCGAAAAGCGTCAACAGCTTGCCCCTTTGCGCAAAAAGCTCAAAG
>JAFVEJ010000096.1 GCA_017476085.1 Alphaproteobacteria bacterium | reverse complement strand
GCATAAACAGTCTTGAAAAACTTGTTTAAGAAAATTCAAAGCATATCCATAAAATCCATATTATCCGCCTTATTGAGAGAAGCTCCGCCCGATCCTTTATTATGATATTGTCGCATAATGTTTATTATGTTAAATGCGGAATATGAAACAGGAAGATAACAATATGTTATATTACATGGAAAACCGTTGTTTTGAACGCTACAAGCGAGCTGAATCTGAAAAACGTCCGCTTATACGGTTCAGCGGTCTAATAAAATTTTAACAATTTGATCAATACTTACGTTGACGTCAAAAAGTCGTTCAGCTACTGGCTGATTTACATCAGTTACATATGAGAAAATAGGCGCCTTTTCAACGCAATGATCTGCAGATCAGAAACCAACCTTGGATTTACTCCTTTGGCTTCAATGCTCGTCGGTTCACCAGATCTCCTGCATTGCAGCAAAGGAGTTTTTTCTATGCATAGAACCACGCGTCTGGCACGTAGTTCTCGTTTTACAAAAAACTCCGCCGGAAATATCGAGCGGAGTTTTGAAAATTTTAAATCTTTTTTTATTCGGACAGTTTCATCGAAATGATGCAGTCCGCCGGTTCCTTGACAACGCCGTCATTGCCCGTTCCTTTTTTGATTTTATCGACGAATTCCATTCCTTTGACGACCTGTCCCCAAACGGTATATTTACCGTCCAGCCACGGGCAATCGTCATAGCAGATAAACCACTGGCTGTCGGCGCTGTGAATATCCATCGCCCGAGCCATCGAGCAAGTGCCGCGAACGTGCGGTTCTTTGGAAAATTCGGCGCGCAACAGATAACCGCTCCCTCCTCTTCCGGTGCCGTCCGGACAGCCGGTCTGCGCCATAAAGCCGTCAATGACGCGGTGGAATTTCAATCCGTCGTAAAACCCCTGTTTGACCAGTTCTTTGATTCTGGCAACGTGTTTCGGCGCCAGATCCGGACGCATTTCAATTTCGACGATACCGTCCTTCAATTCCAACAAAAGCTTGTTGTTCTGTTCTTTAGCCATTATTTGATTTCTCCCAATTCTTTATAGCGGGCAATCAACCGTTCCGCTATAGTCGGCGTAACGAAAGTCGAAATATCGCCACCCAGTTTGCAGATTTCCTTGACGAATTCGGACGCGACGAACTGATGCTTTTCGGATGCCATCAGAAACACCGTTTCAATGTTTTCCTCCAGCCTTCTGTTCATCACGCACATTTTGAATTCGTATTCAAAGTCGGAAACGGCGCGCAGACCGCGAAAAATGACTTGCGCGTTGTTTTCTTTCGCAAAGTTCACCAACAGCGTTTCCACCAACGGTTTAACGATGATTTTGCTTTTATGGCGGAATTTATCAACGGCTTCTTCCGTCATCGCCAAGCGGTCTTCAATACTGAACAAGGAATGCTTATTCTGATTGACGGCGACGCCGATGACCAGACAATCCACCAAACTGGCGGCACGCTCAACCAGATTCATATGACCGTAGGTGATCGGGTCGAATGTTCCGGGATAAACGCCGATACGCTCAGGCATTATCTTCTCCTTCGACCGGTAAGGCCGTTTCCTGATTTTCCGCAGACTCCTCGCCCTCCACCGCTTCTTCCGCGTCATCTTCGTAATCTTCGATGCAGGTCGCGGAAACAACGCGTTCGGCGTCATTCAGGCGGAACATAATCACGCCCATCGTATTGCGACCGGCGATGCGTATGTCTTTAACCGGCATACGGATCAGTTTGCCCGCATCCGTTACCAGCATGACTTGCGCCGTGTCGGTTACGGGGAACGACGCCACCACTTTATCGTTGCGCTTGGTGTTGTCGATATTCGTTACCCCCTGCCCGCCGCGGCCGGTGATACGGTATTCATAAGCGGAAGTCCGCTTGCCGTAGCCGGTGTCAGCGACCGTCAGAATGAATTCTTCGTCCGACTGCATTTTCCGGAATTCTTCATCGGACAATGTAACGTTCGAAATGTTCGCTTCTTCATCGGAAGCCCCCTCTTCTACATCGTCCATACGGCGCAGAGCTTTTGCCATTTTCAGGTAGGCGTAGCGTTTTTCGATTTCGACATCCGTATGTTTCAATACGGACATGGAAATAACTTCATCGCCGTTGCCTAAACGAATACCGCGGACGCCCGTAGAGGTTCTGCCGGAAAAGACGCGGACTTCGGAGACGGGGAAGCGGATGGACTTGCCGCCCTTCGCCGCTAACAGAATATCCTGTTCGTCCGTGCAGATTTTGACGTCGATCAGCGTATCGCCTTCGTCCAGTTTCATCGCGATTTCGCCATTCGCCTTCACATCAATGAAGTCGGACAGCTTGTTGCGGCGGACATTTCCGGAACGGGTTGCAAACATCACGTCCAGATTTTCGCTTTCCTCTTCGTTTTCGGGCAGCTGCATAATCGTCGTGATGCGTTCGTCCTGCTTTAACGGCAACAGGTTGATCAAAGCCTTTCCGGTTGACTGCGGCGAACCGACGGGCAAACGATAGACTTTCATCTTGTAAACCAGTCCCAGAGACGAGAAGAACAGAACCGGCGTATGCGTACTGGCGACAAACAGATTTGTAATGTAGTCCTCGTCATGCGTGTTCATACCGGTGCGCCCTTTGCCGCCGCGCTTTTGCGCACGATAAGCGGACAACGGAACGCGCTTGATATAGCCGGTGTTCGTTACGGTAACGACCATATCTTCACGTTGAATCAGGTCTTCGATATCGTGTTCGAATTCGACTTCTTCAATCGTTGTGCGGCGCGGTGTGGCAAATTCTTCTTTTACCGCAACCAATTCGTCGCGCATAATGCCGTACAGCTTTTCACGGGAAGCCAAAATCGACAGCAGTTCTTTAATTTCAGCTCCTAAATCTCGCAATTCATTGTGAATTTTTTCACGTTCCAAACCGGTTAAACGGTGCAAACGCAAATCCAAAATGGCATCAGCTTGTTTTTCGGAAAGCTTGCACTTGCCGTCAACAGCCTCATATTCAGGATCATCGATCAAGTCGATTAACGGCACAATCTCCTGCGCGTCCCAAGTCCGTCCCATTAAGCCTTCTTTGGCGACTTGCCGGTTCGGCGCGCTGCGGATCAGTTCAATAACCGGATCCAGATTTTCGACCGCGATGGCCAAACCGACCAACAGATGCGCTCTGTCTCGGGCTTTTCCCAAATCATAGATTGTTCTGCGGCGAATAACTTCTTCGCGGAAAGCGATGAAAGCCTTAATCATGTCGCGCAGATTCATCAGCTGCGGCCGCCCTTGGTTCAAAGCGATCATATTTGATCCGAAACTGGTCTGCAAAGACGTATAACGGAACAGCTGATTCAAAATGATTTCAGGGTGGAAATCGCGCTTGATTTCAATTACGACGCGAATGCCCTGACGGTCGGATTCATCGCGGATATCGGCAATGCCTTCAATTGTTTTGTCGCGCACCAACTCGGCGATACGGGTAATCATAGCCGCTTTGTTGACTTGATAAGGCACTTCCGTAATGATGATTGCCCAACGGTCTTTGCGGATTTCTTCAATATGCGTTCTGCCGCGCATAATGATAGATCCCCTGCCCGTCAATTCCGTAGAACGGGAACCGGAACGCCCCATAATAATGCCGCCCGTCGGGAAATCAGGTCCCGGAACGATTTGCAACAATTCTTCATCGGAAATTTCCGGATTATCGACATAAGCGATTGAAGCGTCCACCACTTCGCCCAAGTTATGTGGCGGAATGTTTGTCGCCATACCGACCGCGATACCGCCCGCGCCGTTAACCAGAATGTTTGGGAATCGCGCCGGCAGAACGACCGGTTCCATCACCGTTTCATCATAGTTCGGCATAAAGTTGACGGTGTCTTTATCAATGTCGTCCAGCAGATTGTGCGCCGACAAAGCCAAACGGGCTTCCGTGTAACGCATCGCTGCCGGAGGATCGCCGTCGATCGAGCCGAAGTTTCCCTGTGAAGAGATCAACGGCACGCTCATTGAAAAGTCTTGAGCCATACGCACCATAGCGTCATAAATCGCGGCGTCGCCGTGCGGGTGATATTTACCCATCACGTCTCCGACGATACGGGCGGATTTTCTGAACGGTTTGTTGTAATCGTATCCGCTTTCGTGCATGGAATACAAAATACGGCGGTGAACGGGTTTCAGTCCGTCCCGCACGTCCGGCAAGGCGCGCGAAACAATTACGCTCATCGCATAATCCAGATAAGAACGCCTCATTTCTTCTTCAATGCCGACAACGACGATTGAAGAATCTTTTACAGTATTATCTACAGCCACAGCCACATTCCTGTTTTTGTTTTTTTAAGATTTAGTTTTAGAACGGAATTTCATCATCAAGCAGATTGTTATCCGCCGGTTTGGATGAATCCCAGCCGGAAGAAGACGCGGAGGCATCAAATCCCGCCGAAGCTCCGCCGAAAGCGGATTCACCGGCTCCGGCTTTGTTATCCAACAAAGTCATTTCACCGCGGTAATTACCTAACACGACTTCGGTCGAATATTTTTCAATACCGCTTCCGTCGGTATATTTTCTGGTCTGCAACGATCCTTCGATATACAATTTAGAACCTTTTTTGACATACCGTTCGGCAACATCGGCCAATCCCTGATTGAAAATGACGACACGATGCCATTCCGTTTTTTCCTGCCGTTCTCCGGTCTTGTCTTTCCACGTTTCGGACGTGGCAAGAGACAAATTGACAATCTTTCTGCCGTCTGCGGACTGACGAATTTCCGGATCCCGTCCCACATTGCCGATCAAGATTACTTTATTAACGCTTCCAGCCATTTTTATATCCTATTAAAGTCAAAAAGTTATCCCTTTTTACACCGAATGAAAAAGAAAAGAAAGCTTTTCTTTTTTTTAAGCGATAAAAAAGATTATTTTCGTTTGTATTTAATATGTTACAAGAAAAACTTAATCCAATATCTTTCTTTTGAAAGCACCATTTTTCAGACGAAAAAATAAAGCTTTGGGAATCGGTTGAAAAACGTAAAAATTGCCTTGACTTTTTACCTATAACTTTTCATATTACACCCCAGTTGCGTTTATTATATAGAAAAGGAACTTTTTAAAATGTCTTTAAGCACATTCTTTAATCCGCGTTCCGTTGCCGTCGTCGGCGTATCCGCCGATGAATCCAAACTGGGCGCAGTTGTGTTCAAAAATCTGATCGAAGCCGGTTTTTCCGGCAATCTGTACGGTGTTAACCCGAAATTGGCCGGCCAGGAACTGAAAGGCAAAAAGTGCTTTGCTTCCGTCCGCGACATTCCGGAACCCGTCGATTTGGTCGTTTTGCTGGTTCCGGCGCGTTTCTGCGAAGCCGCCGTTGACGACGCCATTGCGAACGGTGCTAAAAACGTCAGCATCATCACCGCCGGTTTCGGCGAAGCCGGACACAAGGATTTGGAATTGACGATCGCGAAGAAGTGCTTGGATAACGGCATTAACCTGCTGGGCCCGAACTGCTTAGGCCACATTTCCACGTTTGACAAGCTGAACGCCAGCTTTGCGCCGTGCTTCCCGCTGCAGGGCAACGTCGCTTTCATTTCCCAGTCGGGCGCCTACTGCTCCGCGATTTTGGACTGGGCCG
>JAFVEJ010000095.1 GCA_017476085.1 Alphaproteobacteria bacterium | reverse complement strand
GATTTCAAACTGCAGTTGATCCAAAGACAGTTTTTGCGTCAATTCTTCGCCATAAACGCACAAGCGCATATACGCTTTCAGTTTTGCCGTTTCAACAATTGTTTCCTTAAACGTTTCGGATTCCTGTTCCTGCTGTTCCACTGGCAGATCATCATCCATCAAAACAACGGCGTCAATCACTTTCCGCGCATTTTCAAACTGCGGATAAAGCGATTTGCCATCCTGAGTTTCAAACGGGTCTATCGTATCGAAATCTTCCAAAGCAGCAATGTTTTTTTCGATTTTTTCAGCAGACAAATCAGCCAAGCGGTCAAGCCCGATTGTTTTATCAAATGCCTTCAAAAACGGTGTAATTTTTGCCTCTGCCTTTTTGGCCGACAGGTTTAAATCAACGTTATCCGTTTTGGAAAAAGTTCTGACAAAACTGAAAAATAACGGCGATTCGTCTTCCGCAACAGGAAGTTCCCCTGCCAAGTAAGCCGTCAAACGAGTAAACGCTTCGTTTTGCAAAGCTTCAATTTGCTGTGTATCGTTTGATTCTTTAGCGGACACATATTCAGCTATCAGCTCCTGTTCCGTTTTTTCCGCAAAATCCATATTTGTTCTCCGCGTTTGAAAAAATTGTTGTCAGTATAAGAAATCATTTGCTGAAAACAAATAAAAAAAGAAGGCTCAGCGGCCTCCTTTTTTACTCTTTATATCATAAAGCGTCACCATTCCGCCAGGATTGCCGATGCCTTTATTAATTAAATCACGCACCTGATTGGCATATTCCTGCCCTTTGTTTAGAACGACTTTTATTTTTTCAGCCTTTGGATCTTCTCTTTCAGCCCGTCTAGCTTTTTCCAGTTTAGCTTCGTATGTTTCTTTCGGTTTTCCCGATCCATGCGTCATCGGAACACCGGAAACAAAATATGTGCCGAATGTTATCCCCATTACAGCGGCATCACGCTTAACCTCAACAAAAGATTCTTCGCCGCGCAGCCATTTACCGGTTGTCTCAGCCAACTGCTTAACTTCCGGAGCAATTAACCATGAGGCTTTTCCGACACGAAACGCCCCTTTAACCAAAGGCGCTCCCGCCACATCACAAGCCGCCGTGCAAATACTGATAGCACCGGAAACCGTTGTAAAACGGCTTTCTTCCTTATTTTCCTTCAGGTAATCCAAAACGCTGTTCGTTTCGCCGTTTTCTTTTGCTCTTTGCGCCGGTTCCAATAAAGACATCGCCTTTTCGCATGTTTTATAAGCGCACATGCCGACAACCCCCGGCAAACCGAAAGCTTTAGCTGCTAAAACGGTACGGGCAATATTTTTGGCGCTGTCGCGAATTTTAGTATAAACCTGCCCATGCTTCATTTCCATTTTGGAATCAAAAGCATGCCATTTTTCGCTCAGCTTTTTCAAAACAGGAACAGACTGAACAATCTTATTTTCCTTTTGCTTCAGGCGTTCCTTAACGTTCATAACGCCGCGCGCCGTCAAAGACAAAAATTGTTCCAACGTTTCCCGTTTTAAAGATAAACCTTTTAGCTCAATGCCGCTGCCCGCCATTTCAACCATTGCGTCACCATCACTAATGATAAAACATTCCCTTTATCATATAAAAACTTTTTCAAAAGGAAAAGCTTTTTTGACAAAATTTTCTCTATTTTTTTTCACAAAAAAAGGCTAAACTTCTTCCGCCAATCTCTGCCGAAGTTGATCCGGCGCCGTCCCGCCATAGCTTTTCCGAGCGTTTAATGATGCTTCGACATTCAGAACAGCGTAAACGTCTTGCGCAATTTGCGGACAAATTTTTTGCATTTCCGCCAAAGGAACGTCCATCAGCCGCAATCCTTTTTGTTCGGCGAACTTGACGATCAGTCCTGTAATATGATGCGCTTCACGGAAAGGAACGCCGGCTTTTTTTACCAGCCAATCAGCTAAATCGGTTGCCGTCGGGAACCCGTTTTCCAAAGCTTTGCGCATATTGTCCGCGCGTACCGTCAGTTCGTTGACGACTGCCGTCATCACTTTTAATTCCAATGCCAACGTATCGCATGCGTCAAACAAACACTCTTTATCTTCCTGCATATCTTTGGAATAGGCCAGAGGAAGTCCTTTCATTACGGTCAATAGAGTCGTCAGACTGCCATAAATCCGCCCCGTTTTTGCGCGCAACAACTCAGCCGCATCAGGATTGCACTTTTGCGGCATAATCGAGCTGCCCGAAGTGTATTCCTGCGGCATTTTCACAAATCCGAACGGCTGAGAAGAAAACACGACCATTTCTTCGGCCAAACGGGACAAATGCATTGCGCAAATTGACGCGCATGACAAGTATTCCAACACAAAATCACGATCGGATACGCTGTCCAAAGCGTTCTTGGTCGGCGCTTTAAAGCCCAGCTTTTCCGCCGTAAAGAAACGATCCGTATCGTACGGCGTTCCGGCCAGAGCCGCCGCGCCTAACGGACATTCGGCCATCACGTCAAAAGCATTTTCGAACCGTCTGATATCGCGCCCGAACATTTCATAATAGGCGTGCAGATAAAAACCGAAAGAAACAGGCTGCGCCACTTGCAGATGTGTGAAACCGGGCATAATCGTTTCAACATTTTCCGCCGCCCGCTTTTTCAACACACGCCGTAAATCCTTTAATAAAGCTATCGCTTTTTCGCATTCTTCCCGTACAAACAGCTTCATATCGACAGCCACCTGGTCGTTGCGCGATCTCGCCGTGTGCAGTTTTCCGCGCGTTTCGACGATCAGTTCTTTCAGTCTGGCTTCGACAGCCATATGAATGTCTTCAATCTCGCGGCGAAATTCAAAGCGACCGTCTTCAATCTCTTTTAAAATTAAAGACAGCCCTTCCTGTATTTTCTTTTCCTCTTCGGTAGTCAAAATCCCCTGCTTCGCCAACATCGCCGCATGCGCTTTCGATCCGCGTATATCTTGCGCATACAAACGTCTGTCGTATGGCAAAGAAGCATTGATTTCCTGCATTAACTCAGACGGGGGCAGGTCGAAACGCCCGCCCCACATTTGATTGACTTTACTCATTTTTTCCGGTGCTTCATTCTGTAATCGCCCGTTAAACGGACGGAATTGATTTTAATAAAGCCCCAGGAATCCATCTGGTTAAATCCGCCGTGAACGTCCATAGAAGCAATATTTGCATCGTATGGAGTCGTTTCACTGAAACGCGCCACCGGATAGACGTTGCCTTTATACAATTCGACGACGACGCGGCCATTGACGTTTTGCTGGCAAACATCAACGGATTTCATCAGCACTTCCATTTCCGGCGAGAACCAGAAACCGTTGTAAATCAAATCGGCGATTTTAATGCCGAATTGCTGGTTTAAGCGATAAACTTCGCGATCGACGCACAAGCCCATCAAATCGATATGTGCGGCATGCAAAATCGTTCCCCCCGGCGTTTCATACACGCCGCGGGACTTGATGCCGACAAAACGGTTTTCGACCATATCCAGCCGTCCGATGCCGTTTTCGCTGCCCAATTTATCCAGATATACAAACAAATCCAAAGGATCCGTCACAATCGTTCCGTCGGAAAGGTTTTCCAGCTTTACAGGAATCCCTTTTTCAAAAGACAAAGCGATTTTCGTTGTCTTATCCGGCGCTTCCTGCGGAGAAACGGATTTGGAATAAACGCTTTGCGGACATTCTGTATTCGGATCTCCCAAAATGCCGGATTCGTGGCTGATATGCAGCAGGTTATCGTCTTCGCTGTACGCTTTTCCCGCGTGCTTTTTGATTTCGATTCCGTATTTTTCGGCATAAGCCAACATATCGGGACGCCCCTGAAATTCGTTCAGAAATTCGGGATCTTTCCACGGAGAAATAATCTTGATCGCCGGATTTAAAGCATAAGCCCCCAATTCAAAGCGAACCTGATCGTTTCCTTTGCCCGTTGCGCCGTGCGCGATATATTCCGCGCCTTCTTCCGCCGCGATGCGGACATGGTGTTTGATAATAACGGGACGCGCGATGGAAGTACCCAACAAATATCGATCTTCATAAATCGCCGCGGCTTTAAAGCTGGGATAAATATAGTCCGTAACGAATTCGCGTTTTAAATCCAGCACATAAGCTTTGATTGCGCCGCATTTCAACGCTTTTTCCTCAATCGCTTTAAAATCATCGTCCTGTCCGACATCAGCCGTATAGGTAATAACGTCGAAACCTTTGTTAATCAGCCATCTTAAAATGACCGACGTATCCAATACGCCGGAATAGGCCAAAACGACTTTAGGTTTGCTCATTTTATAACAGTCCTTCTTAAAAAAATTAACTTTAGGGTTTCCGATTTTAAATAAAGAGTCCTTTTTGTCAATCTCGGAATCATTTTCTTGCATTTAAGACAAAAATTGCCTATAGTTCAGCTTCCGTTTACTCCTTGCCGGCATAACGGACCGGCTAT
>JAFVEJ010000094.1 GCA_017476085.1 Alphaproteobacteria bacterium | reverse complement strand
GATAAATGCTTTTTTGAACTTCATGCTGTTCCGTACAGAACGTTTCCACGTCCTGATTTTTTTCCAATGCAGCCAATTCCGCGGGAGTGCCATGTTCGTCCGTAGCGCAGATAAACAAGACATCTTCGCCTTTTTGACGCAGAAAGCGAGAATATACATCTGCCGGCAGCATAGACCCGACCAAGTTGCCTAAATGTTTAATACCGTTAATGTAATGAATAGCGCTGGTAATCAAATATTTTGTCATTATGCGTGCCTTTGTAAAAAAAAACAGATGGATATTGTTTTTTACCCGCTTTCCGCATAGGATTTCAAGCACAAATTTAACGGAGAATAAAAATGCCGAATACCGACAAAATTACTATCAGGAGCGCCCTTCCCGCTGATATTGAGGCCATTATGCAAATAGAGGATGAAAGCTTTTTGCCAGGAGTACGGGAAGAAAAGGAATTATACTTAAAACGCATCGACGTTTTTCCTGAAGGTTTTCTGATAGCTCAAAATATCGAAACAGGCGAAATCGGCGGCTATATTTCCAGTGAAATCTGGCTGAAGGATTACAGCGTTTCGCCGGAAACGTTGGCTTTGGGGCACAATCCGCAAACAATTCATAACCGCAGCGGCCGATATTTATACATTACCTCTTTCGGCACGCTGCGTTCATGGCGCGGTCAGAAAATCGGACAGGCGCTGTTTCGGGCATTGGAAGAAAAAATAAAGACGCAATTTCCCTCCGTCAAAAAAGAGATTTTAATTGTTTCAGAAAACTGGACGGCGGCTCGCGGCTTGTATTCCAAAAAAGGCTTTGTCGAAACGGGAAGAATTGAAAGATTTTTTACCCCGTGCGGTTTTCCTTCGGAAGATGCCGTTATTATGGCAAAATAGAATCATCGGGATATAAACGCGGCAAATGTTCCTTTTTTTCTGTTTTTGTTTGAATTTTTAACTGAACAGCCTCTTTAAAAGCATTGCAGATATCTTTGCCAAGATTTTCCTTAGCCATAGGTAAATGTTTGGCAAAACGTCCCGTTCCGTACAAATACATTTCCAATTCTTCCAACCGCCGGACAAATTCATCGGATTTGCCTGCAAAAAGTCTTTTCACATCCGTCAAATTGAAAAAAGAACAATCGGGACAGATCGCTGCCGCCCAAGCCAGGATTGCCGAAGAAGCGGCATTAAAATCCCCTTTCAAACAAGCTTCTTCCACAGCTTTGACCAAACGAGCCCGGGCTTGCTTCTTTTTCAGAATCTTATAAAAAAACATCCCTAAGACAATGAAAAGAAACGGAATTATTCCAATAAGAAACTTGTTGATTTTTATTTTTTCTTTTTCCGTTTCTGCTGCTGCTTGCAAAACAGGCGTTTTTAAATCTTCCTTTGCCGCCTCAGGATCAGGCAACACAGTCAGAGTATAAGAAGGAACGACAGATGTTTCTATTTTTCCGGTCCGCGTATTCAGCCATGGAACTTTAACTTCCGGCAAAATAAAGTTTCCGGCCTGTCGTGGAATAAAAATAATCGTTTGACGCAAAGCCGCGGCAACGCCTTCTTTAAACTGCGGCATACTCCTTTCCGTTTTGCCGTTATAAAACCGGCCGATTTTTATTTGCCCCATTTGAAAATCCGGCAAAAACGCCGGCAAAGTTCCCTGAGCCGCCAGTAATAAAGATCTTTTTATCGGCGTCCCTACCGGAATCGTTTGCGATTTAGGAACGACGCCGTCAAATAATTTAACATCAGTCGCCGCAAACAAACGGCGCGGATATTTCGGTAATTCCTTAACCGTTATTGAAAACGACGGGGAACAAATTCCGATTTTTCCGTCCTCAAAAATTTTAAGATCTTTCGGCAAACCTCTTGCGGATATCAAAGTCGGCGCATTGGCCCCCAAACAAAACGACGGAAAAAACATTTCTCCCCAAGATTTTGGAATCAGGCTGAAAACAAATTCGTTCGCGGTGTAAGATACTCTTTTATCAACCGCTTCCTGATAAGTTGTTTTTTTTATTAAAAAAATATCCGCATTTGGCCATTCCGCCGGAATGATGTCGATGTCTTTCAGACCGATTCTGTCCAGTATTTTGATTTGAAATTGAACTTCCTGACCGATATAGGCCTCTTTCGCGGGAGGCTCAAAAAATAAAGACAAGCGCTGCGGTTCGGTTCGTCCCGTTTTGGAACCGAACAGAATCATCAAAAAAGAAAGGAAGAACTTTTTTACCATTGCGCCCCGATTTGATTTTCTTCATTGTAACGCTTTTCCCGATATAAAAACAAAATTTTATGACGCAATAAGGTTAAAGGATCTTCATGAACCGGAAGCATTTTGTTTTCATTATTTTGTTCGCCCGAAGCATTCTCTTCATTCTCGGAATCATCCGACTCTTCATCTTCCGCATTGCCGCTTCCTTCTCCAGATTCAGCGGAAGCATTTTCCTCTTTTTCCGAAGAAGAATCATCCCGATTTGAAGAATCCGCGTTGTCGTTCTGATTTTCCTTTTGCGGATCATTTGATTCTGAAGCGTTTTCTGCGTTTGAATTTTCGTTTTGATCTCCCGCTTCATTTTCAGAATTTTCTTTATTATCATTGTGTTGAAGATCATTGTTTCTATTTTGGTTTAAATTGTTTTCTTCCTCTTCCTTCCCTTCTTTTCCGCCGGACTGATCCTGATTTTGCGCTTGATCGTTTTCGCCGGCATCAGGGGTTTGATCGTTAGCCGGTTTATCATTCAATCTGCGGGCGATTTCCAAATTGATTTGAGCACTTTCATCATACGGACGCAGTTGAACGGCTTTTTCCAGCAAATCGATTGCCTGAGGATAATTTTCCAAAGAAATCAGCTTGGTTCCGACATTATAGAGAGCGATAAAATTGTTTGACCGAACAGCCGTTTCAACGGCCCCTTCTTGATTGCCCTGCTCCAAGCGCCGCATAGCAGCGCCGGAAGGAGAAAGAAAGTATTCCAAAGTATCCGCCCGCGCAGGAACAAAAACCCACAGACACAATAAAACAACCAACAATCGACCCTTTTGGAACAAAAAAGGAAAACCGATTAACGGCAAAATTAAAAACCAATATCCCCGATCGTTAAGGGATTTATCCGTTAACGCGCTTTTTTCGCCAGCCGCAAGCTTTGATTTTCGGGCTTTCATCAACAATGCTATATCGGAATCATCGGTCTGCACCCGGGCGTATTCTCCGCCGCCGAGCTTTGCCAAACGTTTTAAATAGCCTTCTTTTAACCGATGAATGATAGGATTTCCCAAAACATCCAAAACAGGAATATCTTCTTTTTCAAACAGCTGTCCGCCCTGCGGCGTCCCTGTGCCTAATATGAACAGACGACTGCCTTTTTGAGCGGCGGATTGAATTAAAGCGTCTGTTTTATCCTGCATCTCCAAAATATCTTCCGCGCCGTCCGTAATTAAAAAGATATCTCCGAACTCCGCTCCGGCGTCTTTAATGGCCTTCAGCGCTTCTTCCACTGCCCTGTCCGTTCTGGATCCTTGAGACGGCATTAAAGAAAAATTCAATAACGGCAAAACGGCTTCTATCACGCCTTTATCGGCGGTCGCAGGAATCAGTTGATACGGTTCGTTTGTAAAAACAATCAAAGAAACAGGGATTCCTTTTAATTCCTCCAATAAATCGTAAATTTTAAAAACCGCGCGGCTGAAGCGATTGGGATGTATATCCTTAACTTTCATAGACAAAGAAATATCCAGTACGATAACCGCCGGAGATTTCGGACTGTACAGATCCGTTTGCCCGTTTTTTAAAGAAATCCCCGCCAAAGCGCCAAGAATGGAACAAACACATAAAATCAGAAAAAAAGCCCCCAATCGTTCTTTCAAACGCACACACGTCCTGACCAGCAAAGAATCAAGCAGATGCGCATCAACGATGCCCAACCATGCCTGAACGGATTTAAGTTTGAAAAAACAAAAAAGAACAGCCGGAATAAAAAACGCAAAAGCCCAAGGACGCACGACGGAAAAATCCATTATCCGCCTCCCCGCGCAAAAATAATGCGGCCGATAAGACGTTTAAAAACAATAACGGAAACAATCAGCGCAAAAACCAATAAAGGCCAAAAATACATTTCCTTCTGTTTCATCAGGTAAACCGAAGCTTTTGATAACGGCTCGTTCCGCGAAATTTTCGCATAAGCATCGGTTACGGCATCCTGATCTTTGGCCATAAAGAACAGTCCGCCCGTTTCCTCCGCCGCGCGCCTTAAAAAAGCCACGTCAACGCCTATGTTCTGATCGGCATCCGGCGATCCGACTCCGATTGTATAAATCGTAACGCCGTCCCGTTTTGCAGCGTCCAACGCTTCTTCCGGCAAAACATTCCCCGCATTATTGATGCCGTCTGTCAGCAGCACGATAATTTTATGTTTGGCATCGCTGCTTTCCAAATACCTCAAAGATAAGGCCATTGCGTCACCGATGGCAGTCAATGATCCCAACAATCCGGCCTGAACGCCGCTCAGCATTTTATACAGCGCTGCGGAATCAACCGTCAAAGGCACATATAAACTGGTTTGTTCCGAAAACAAAACAATTCCGATCCGATCGTTTTGCCGCATAGCTGCAAATGCGACGGCGGCTTCTTTTACCGCCTCCAAGCGGCTTTTGCCGGCCTCATTCATATCCTGATGAAGCATAGAGCGGGAAATATCCAATGTCAGCATAATGTCCCGCACGGGAACCGTATATTCCTGAATCCCGCTTGAAATTTGCGGCCTGGCCGCAGCGACCACCAGCAGCCCCCATAAAAGCCACAGCAAAGGCGTTTGCTCTCCTGTATGCATAAAACGGCGTTTTTTGGAAGCCGTCTTAATTTCCGCGAAAAAAGGAACTTTTATTGCCGCCGTATTTTCCCTGCCCGCCGAAAAAAGCCCACGCACCAATAAAGGCAACGGCAAACACAGGAAAATCAATGGCCAGGCAAAATGAATCATGTATTTTCAGTTATCCACTCTTTTGCCGCATTAATTAAAGAAGCAACATCCTGATAACGAAACCGATTGGGCGGAATAAACATAATATTTTCCACAATATCTCCCGCCTGCCCTGCAAAAACGGTCTTTTTTGTTGTTTTTTCAAGAAATTGCCGCCAATCTTTTCCGGACAGCAAAGAAATATTTTCACGTTTAAACTTCATCAAAGCAATCCGACGCAGAAGCAAGCATATTTCAGAAGAAATTTTATAGTTATTCCCTCTAAAACGATCAGCAATACGTTCAACTTCACGGTTTGCGTATTTCTTAGCTGTTATTCTATGAATATAGCGCCATATCTGATAACAGGCAAATGCTCCGAGGAAACAAGATAAAAGAACTATCCAAAAGATTGCGGGCAATGGCCATACGGAAGGAATTGCAGGCAAATGAATATCTCTTAATCCGGATAAATCAATTCCCTGTCCTTGCATTTACTTTTCTCCTGCGGTTAAAACACCCCGACGCACGGTTTGAATCATATCCTGATCCGTGCGAAGTCCGATGTAAATAATATGCCTGCTTTCACAAAAAGTTTTCAAATCGCGGCGCGGTTCGACGAACATTTTTTCATATTCTTCACGCCATTTTTCATCATCCGTATAAATTGTCACAATACGGTGCCCGTCGCTGATGCGATAGGCTCCCGGCGGCGGCGGCACTTCTTCCAGCGGGTCAAAAATCTGCACGCACACCACATCGCAGTGACGGGAAATATATGTCAGATGCTTTTTGCATTCTTCGTCAAAACCATAAAAATCACTGATGATATACACACGACCGCCGTTTTTGCTGACACGTCGCAATTCAGCCAAAGCATCATCCAAAGATATTCCTTTGGATTTATCCTCATCATTCGCCGCTACAACAGCCGCATTGAAAACTTCCATCAATCGGCGCAACTGTCTGTGCGGCGCTATTTTAAAGTAATGAGCGGCCGATAACACAATCGCGCCGATTTTGTCCCCATGTTCCCGAGACGCCCAAGCTAAAGCCGCCAATACGCGGGCCGCGATAACCGATTTAAACGCCTTGCGCGTGCCGAAATGCATGCGAGGACGAAAATCCGCCAAAAACAGAACCGGGCGATCTCGTTCTTCCCGATAAAGTTTAGTATGCGCCTTGCCTGTTCTGGCCGTTACGCGCCAATCTATCAAACGAATATCATCGCCTTGATGATAAGCGCGTACTTCGTCAAATTCCATTCCTCTGCCGCGGAAAGGAGAGCGGTGCAATCCCAACCCTTCCGCTTTTGAAAAGCCGAGAGAATCAAAAGATAAAAGCGGTACAAACCGTTTTTGCGCCAACAGTTCCGGCAAAGACATATGAACGCCGTCCCCTTCTTCCTGAAACGAAGAAGTCGGATCAGTCGCCTGTTTATGAAAAAAAGTCTTTAACCGGTCTAACATTACGGCAACGGCACCTGTGATAATAAAGTATCTATGAAACTGTCCGGCGTCACGCCTTCGGCTTCGGCTTCAAAAGTTAAAATAATGCGGTGGCGCAAAACGTCATGCACAACGGCATGAATGTCTTCCGGCAAAACATAATCCCTCCCGGCCAGCCATGTTCTGGCACGCGCGCAGCGGTCTAAAGCGATTGTTCCGCGCGGGCTTGCCCCGAAAGACACCCAGCGTGAAAACTTTTCATCATACGCCTGCGGACGGCGCGTCGCCATAATCAGCTGAACAATGTATTCCTCCAAAGCGGGGGAAAGATGCACATTCAATGCCTCTTTACGAGCGGAAAACACTCTGGACTGCGGCATAACTTCTATTTTGCCGATTTCTCCTTCCGTCAATGCTTCGTTGCGAACCAGCTGCAGAATCCGGCGTTCGGCGGCAGCATCGGGCTGATCTATTTTAACATACATCAAAAAACGGTCTAATTGCGCTTCCGGCAACGGATATGTCCCCTCCTGCTCTATCTGGTTTTGAGTAGCCATTACCATAAACAGCTGAGGCAATTTATACGTTTTGCCGCCGACGGTCACTTGTCGTTCGGCCATTCCTTCCAGCAAAGCCGACTGAACTTTTGCCGGCGCACGGTTGATTTCATCCGCCAAAATCAAATTATGAAAAATCGGGCCGGGCTGAAATTTGAAATCTCCCGTT
>JAFVEJ010000093.1 GCA_017476085.1 Alphaproteobacteria bacterium | reverse complement strand
GAGGGATAAAGTCGCCGTATGTTTTTTCAAGCCAAAAATAATACAGGCCGATTGTTCCTGATAAAAGCAATGCGCTCAGACATTTGAGTTTGGACGCTCCGCAGCACATGAACAAAATCAGGAAACAGGCCGATGCGGGGATGAATATAATTCCTTCCGTACGGCAAAGAGCCAGTAACACGGCTGCGATGGAAAGAGAATATGGTTTGGTTCCTGAAGAAATCGCGGCATACGTCCACCAGAGTACCAGAAAATTGAACAAAGCTGTTTCCGTGCCAGAAGTCATAAACGCCAAAAACGTTCTGTTCGTTAATAAAATCAAACAGACGGCCAGAAACAGATAAAGGCTTTTTTCCCGCATTTTCGGTTGGATGTTTATTTTTCGAATAAATAAAAAACACATCCAAAGCTGCCCTATGGAAAAGATGAAAGTCAGCAAATCTGCGCTGTGCGGGGGTTCCAATCCGATTTTCCATAATGCCTGCAGCAAAGCCAGCCACAAAAAGCCGGTATATCCGCTGACCGGTTCAAACGGCGGCGGGTTGAACGTATATCCCCAGCCTTTAATGGCGTTCGATACATATCGGAAAGAAATAAAAGCATCGTCGGCTGTAAAGCTGTAACGTCTCCCCGCGAAATAAAAAACAACGGATAATAAACCGAACAGCAGCAAATAACGCACAAAATCCGGAATGGTTTTAAAAGGCCATTCTTTTAAATTTAAAGACGTTTGTCCGATATCGGAAAGAATTGCGCGCGGCAAAGATTTAAACCGCACATGTTTTAATGATTTGACGGCATTGAAAAAATCAGCCGGAGCCTTTTTCGCCTTTAGTTTGATATCCGTTATTTTTAATTTGAGTTTAAAAAAACGATCGCCGAACGCCATTATTCTTTTCTCATATATACTGTTTCAGGAGCTTTTTCCAATCGCTTTGAAAATTGCTTAATGCCGAGCATGTCGATCAACAAATCCCAAGAGGCCATACATTCCAAATCGTCATGGCAGATATAAATCAGAAATGATGAAACGGGCTCGATGGTTTGCAGCTGCGCCGGAATGGTTGTTTTGCCGGCCATTGCCGATTTCATCAGAGGATAGAGAGACGCCATAACTTGAACGGGAGGCTGAACGACCAGTTGATCGTTATTGATCGGAGTTACTCCCGCTTGGATTAACAACGTTTGAGACAAAAGAGAAGCTGAGGTTTTATTGAAAAAGTCCTTGTAGGGCATCTGAACCATTTCTGAAATTTTTTGTTCGTCACTTTCTCCCGCCCAGTCGGCAATCATGTTTTTAACCAGAAAATGATAGGTGTCCAAAGTTTCAAATGTTATTTTGTTCGCCGCAGCCAAATATGCATTCAGCGAGGGCTTTTGTTTGGCTGCCGTTGTAAAATCAGGCAGAACGCCGGAGCCGTTTAAAGTAATGGTGAAACTTGTCGGAATATCCTGCGGTATAGAACGCAGCGCAGGTTTTTCCGTTTCCTTTTTGCCGAGAGACAGAACCGGCGCGTCCGTTTCCTTTTCATGAGAGGAGATTATTTCCGAAATTTTGCCGCGCAGATTTGTGAAGAGTTCCGGACGGAAAATGTAAAAATAACAGCAGGCGATCATACTCAAGGAAAGAAAGATTTTAAAAGCCATTCCGATACAGCCGCTGCCTTTCGGCAGTTCATGCCGTTTGGATCGATTCTGCGGCGCGGCAGGTTGTTTATCCGCAAATTCATCGTCCGGCCCTAAATCCAAATCCTCTTCTTCTTCATAAACGGCATTCGGATCATGGTCAAATTGATCTTCAAAACTTTTAGAGTCAGCCATTTTTATTTTTCCCGATGTTTGTCTTTTCGGGAAATAGTATCTCTTTGCTCATTGAAATGCAAAGTAAAATCCCGGCTTGTCGTTAACGAATGACTTTGTTATTCTGCAAAACAAGGTAAATGAAAGGAAAGGTCCGATGATTTTAGTTTTTGGTTCTTTGAACGCTGATTTTTTTCTGCCGCTGCAGGCATTTCCTTTGCCGGGGGAAACGGTTTTAACGCCGCAGGCATTGGTGAAGGCGGGCGGCAAGGGGGCCAATCAGGCTGCCGCCGCGGCAAAAGCCGGCGGATTGGTCAAAATGATCGGCGCCGTCGGAACGGATGAAGTCGCTAAGGTACCCGTGACGGCTTTAAAGGCTTTGGGGGTGGATTGTTCCGGCATGCAAACCAGCGACAAAGCAACCGGTATGGCTATGATTATGGTTGATGCCAAAGGGGAAAATTCAATCGTTGTGGCCAGCGGAGCCAACGGAACTTTGTCTGCCGATGCGGTCAGCGAAACATTGATCGGTAAAGAAACGTTGTTGGTGATGCAGATGGAAGTCCCCGTTGAAGAAAATTTTAAATTATTGCGGCGGGCCAAAGCCAAAGGAGCGCGCTCAATCCTGAACACGGCGCCGGCACAGGCGGCTGGTGCGGAAGATCTTGCTTTGGCGGACTATTTGATTTTGAATGAAATTGAGGCGGACACCGTTTACAGCGCTCTGTTTGAAAAGACTTTTTTGGGAACGGAAGAAAAAGCGCTGGCAATTTCCGAAAAAACGGGAGGAACCTGCCTGATAACTTTAGGAGCGAAAGGCGTTGTCATCGCCGAAAACGGCGATCTTGCAAAAGTGTCTTCTTTGCCGATCGAACCGGTTGACACGACCGGGGCCGGCGATGCTTTTGTCGGTATTTTCGCCGCTATGCTTGACAGCGGCGCCGATACGGTGCAGGCGGCACGATACGCCAGCGCGGGAGCGGGTTTGGCGTGCTTAAAAATGGGGGCGCAGGAAGCGTTGCCGTCATTGAAGGAAATTGAATCCCGCGTCGAAGAAATTCGGCGAATATAGGTTTTTTTATGGCATTGCGTTCCAAACAGTTATAAACTGGTGAAAATTTTTTAATACAGAGGTTGTTTTTATGCTGATTGCACAACTTAATCCTATTCCCGCAGATTTGGACGGCAATCTGAAGCTGATCCGTTGGGCGGCAGAACAATGCCCGCATTGCCAAGGGGAAACACTGGTTTTGCCGGCGTATGCTTTGACGGGCTGGCCTTTGGGGGATTTGGCGTATTCCAAATCGTTTATGGCCGAGGTTCATAAAAAATTAGGGCAGATCTATCATAATAACCGTGAAGTTTTGACGGCTATTCCGGACGGTGCGGGCGGGGCTACGCCGGTTTTGTTGAATGCGAAAGGCGTTCATTACGGAAACAGATTTACCATAGACGGACGCACGGCGGTCGTTTCCGTCGGATTTGAACCCGTCAACTGCGAAGGAGCGGACAGATTGATTGTTTTGGATGCCAAGCCGTTCCGCAGCGGTTCCGTGACAGAAACGTTGGAACATTCCAGAACGTTTGCGAGTCGTATCCGCTTGCCGCTTGTTTACACTAATTTGGTCGGCGGCAATGACAGCACGGTTTTTCCCGGCGGATCGTTTATGTTGGATCAGGACGGAGGATTTATCGAATGTTTGCCTCTGTGGGAAACGGCGGTGGCCGGCGTGGATGAAATTCATTGGCCATGGACGGCGGAACCGGAAAATACATGGCGCGCTTTGACAATAGGACTAAGCGATTTTGTACAAAAGAACGGCTTTAAAGGCGTTCTTTTAGGACTGTCCGGCGGGTTTGACAGCGCTTTGTGCGCGGCAATCGCCGTTGACGCGTTGGGCGCAGATAAAGTGCGCGCGGTGATGATGCCTTCCGAATATACGTCCAGAGAAAGTTTGGATGATGCGCAGGATGTTGCCAAAGCGCTGGGGATTCGTTATGAAATTCTGCCGATTGTCGCTCCTGTTGCCTGTTATAAGCAACTGTTGGCTCCGGTGTTTCAGGGGCTGAAAGAAGATACAACGGAAGAAAATTTGCAGGCGCGTTTGCGTGGTGTTTTATTAATGGCCTTATCGAATAAATTCGGAGATTTGCTGCTTTCTACGGGAAATAAATCCGAAGCTTCCGTCGGCTATGCGACGCTGTACGGCGATATGTGCGGCGGCTATGCGCCGATTAACGATTTATATAAAACCGATGCTTATGCTCTGGCGCATTGGCGCAACTCGAATCATCCGACATGGATTAAAAACGATATTCGCCGGATTATGCCGGATCGTTTGATTACCAAAGCGCCGACGGCGGAACTGCGTCCCGATCAGAAAGACGAAGATTCTTTGCCGGCTTATGAAACGTTGGATGCAATTTTAAAAATGCTGGTGGAAAATGATGCCGGTGTTGAAGAAATCGTCGCCGCCGGATACGAAGAAGCCGTTGTGAAAAAGGTTTATACATTGCTTCATCGTTCCGAGTTTAAGCGCAAGCAGGCAACTCCCGGTATTAAATTATCTCGCCGTTCGTTTAACGGCGAGTGGTCTTATCCGATTACCAAGAAGGTCTAAAAACGTGATTACAGTTCGTTTTGCCCCCAGTCCGACGGGGTATATGCATATTGGCAACTTGCGGACGGCTTTATTAAATTATTTGTTCGCTTTAAGCATGAAAAAGCAAACGGGAGAAGAGTTTTCTTTTGTTTTGCGTATGGACGATACGGATAGGGAACGTTCCAAACCCGAATACGAACAAGCCGTTTACGAGGATATGCAGTGGTTGGGTATTCCTTGGGATCGCCTGGAACATCAATCAAAACGCTTGGCTCGTTATAATGAGGTGCTAGAGGATTTAAAACGGCGCGGATTGGTTTACGCTTGTTATGAAACGGCGGAAGAATTGGAATATAAACGCCGCCGTCAGCGCGCCAGAGGCTTGCCGCCGGTCTATGATCGCGCGGGTATGAAGCTGACGGAAGAGGAAAAAGCTGAATTGGAAGCGGAGGGCCGTCGTCCGCATTATCGTTTTAAACTGGAGCACAAGGAAACGTCTTGGGACGATTTAGTGCGCGGGCATTGTTCTTACAACGGGGCGCATTTAAGCGATCCGATCATTGTGCGCGAAGACGGTACTTTCCCGTATATGCTGCCGTCCGTTATTGACGATATGGATTTTGGCATAACGCATATTATCCGCGGGGAAGATCACGTCACGAACACCGCCGTTCAAATTCAAATGTTTGAAGTCTTGGGCGGCAAAATTCCCGTTTTCGGCCATCCGCCTTTGTTGACCGGACGGGAAGGGAAGCTTTCCAAGCGATTGGGGTCTTTAAGTTCCCGTGAATTGCGCGAGGAAGGAATTGAGCCGATGACGATCGCCAGTTTATTGGCGCGTTTGGGAACGTCCGATCCGGTTGTTCCTTGTCAAACTTGGGAAGAATTGGCTGGCCATTTTGATTTGACGCGTTTCGGCCGGGCGCAGCCTCATTTCGATACGGAAGATTTGTTTAAACTGAATCCGCGTGTGGTGCGTTCTATGCCGTTGGAAAAGGTCAATACTCGTTTAAAAGAACGCGAAGAAAAAGAAATTACCGCCGATTTTTGGGCGGCAATCAGCCCGAATATCGATAAAATTGCCGATATTGCTCAATGGGAACAAATCTGTTTTTCGGATGATATCTTTTCTTTGAGCGAAGAAGACAGAACTTTCTGCCGTCAGGCGGCTGATCTTCTTCCGGCCGGGGATTTTGATCAAACAACATTCGGAACCTGGATAGGATCGGTAAAAGAAAAAACGGGACGGAAAGGAAAGGAACTTTTTCATCCGATTCGTCTGGCTTTAACCGGTCGAGAACAGGGGCCGGAATTAAAAATGCTGCTGCCTGTTTTGGGGCGGGCGAAAACAGTAATGCGTTTGCAGGGATAAGACAATGACTTTAACCGTATTTAACACGCTGACTCGCAGAAAAGAAACTTTTGTGCCGCTGGATGCAAGCCATGTGCGTATGTATGTGTGCGGCCCGACGGTCTATGACCGCGCCCATATCGGCAACGCGCGTCCGATTATCGTTTTCGATACATTGTACAGGCTGTTGAAGCATTTGTATCCGAAAGTAACGTATGTCCGCAACATCACGGACGTTGACGACAAAATCATTAAAAAATCTCAGGAAAGCGGCGAACCGATTGACGTGATCACGCAAAAGACTTCCCGTTTCTTTCACGAAGATATCGCCGAATTGAACGCTTTGCCGCCCGATATCGAGCCGCGTGCAACCCAACATATTCCGGAAATGATCAATTTGGTCAAGCGTTTGGTTGATAACGGATACGCTTACGAAGCGCAGGGACATGTCCTGTTCAGCGTTTCCAAAATGAAAAACTATGGCGCTTTGTCCGGCCGATCAATGGATGAAATGATTGCCGGCGCACGCGTTGAGGTCGCTCCGTATAAAAAAGAACCCGCAGACTTTATTTTATGGAAACCGTCCGATGCAACGCAACCGGGGTGGGAGAGCCCGTGGGGATTCGGCCGTCCGGGGTGGCATCTGGAATGTTCCGCGATGAGCAGCAAATATTTGGGCGAGACATTCGATATTCACGGCGGTGGTCAAGACCTGATCTTTCCGCATCATGAAAACGAAATCGCGCAGTCCTGCTGCGCCTTCGGACATGATTTTTATGCGAAATACTGGATGCATAACGGTCATTTGATGGTCAACGGCGAAAAAATGTCCAAGTCTTTGGGTAATTTCTTTACCATTCGTGAAATTCTGGACCAAGTTCCGGGCGAAGCGTTCCGGTTGTACACGCTCGGCACGCATTATCATCAGCCGTTAAACTGGCTGCCGGACGGATTGAAGCAGGCAAAACAAGTGATGGATCGTTTCTATACGGCTCTGCGCAATACGCCGGAAGTTGATTTGGCCGGTGTTGCGCCTGACGAGGAAATCGTTGCCGCATTGGAAGACGACTTGAACACGCCAAAGGCGATAGCTGCTTTACATGCATTGGCAACGGCTCTGAATAAAGCCGAGACGGAACAGGAAAAAGCGGCGGCAAAAGCCAAATTGTTAGCTTCGGCGCATTTACTGGGGTTGTTGTATCAGGACGCGGAAGAATGGTTCCGCAGCGGATCGACTGCGACGGAAGGATTGAGCGAATCGGAAATCGAGACGTTGATTCAAAAACGCGCGGATGCTCGCAAAGCGAAAGATTTTGCGACGGCTGACGCGGTTCGCAAGGAATTGGCGGAAAAAGGGATTGTTATTGAAGATACGCCGTCCGGCACACAATGGAAAAGGGTTTAAAACGGACAACGCATTGATAAAAAATGTTTTTGCTTTTTTTCATAAAAAAAAACGGAAAATGACATATATTTGTAACTATTTCTTTTGACAAAAAAAGGGTATTCTTAAAGTAAAGCAGAATTTTATCGGCGAGGGCGCAATGAAAAAAATAAATTCTCAGATGGCATGGCGTTTAACGGCCGCAGTTTCTTTAGCGGTTATTTTGGCGGTTCCTTATGCTCGGGCTGATGAATCGTTGCCGACAGATCCGTGGGCAGCGCAGTCGGCCGCCGCTTCTTCTACGATTTCACAAGTACAGACAGGGGCCTCTCAGGCAACTGTGGTGCAGGTGCAGCAAGTCGGGCCGGTGGTGTACGGATCTCAACCGTATCAGCCGACGTATGAAGGCGGAAGCGACAATATCTGGAATACCAAGATGCCTGAATTTACGGGGGAAATGACGACTTGGGGTGATTCGCCGAATGCGAAATATAACGCTCCGGAAGTCAATACGCACAACATTTTGGCGCTTACTCAGCATTTGCGCAATATGGGATATAAGATCCCGACATCTTTTGAAACCAATGTAAAGAATGCGCCGAAAGCGGTTCGCAATCGTATTTTCAATGCAATGAACCATATTGCTCACAGCAAGGATCCGATCTCTCAGGGAACGACGCTGGCATTAAAAGCCTTTGAAAACGAAACAGGACTTTCATACGAAAATCTGGTCGGCAATACATTGAATATATTGTCCGCGAAATAAGGAATTAAAAGTATAAAAAAATACCGCTTTTTCAAGCGGTATTTTTTTTGATGATCAAACTTGCTTTTCTGCGGCGGCTCTGGCCTGTTCAAAAACGGTTCTGAACGGCAGTCCGGAATTTTCAGCAGCTTTTTTTACACTCTCGTATTCCGGATAGCACCGTATAATTTCCCCCAATTGACATTTTTTTATTTCAATGTCGGCATAGGGCAGAGAAACCGTAAAGAATGATCGATTCATACAAGTGCGACCCACGGGATATTTGCGCAGACCGATTGTCGAGGTGTTTTGGAAAACAAGCTTTTCAATTTCAGGCAGTGTAGATGCATCCGCAATGACGCGCAAAATATAGGCGGGCCGCCCTTTTTTCATAAAGCAGGGAATGAAATGCACGTCTCGAGCGCCTCCGGTCATCAACTTTTCCATAACCAATCCCAATTCTTCACCGGTTGCGTCGTCTATATTGGATTCGATAACGTAAATTTGATCTTCGGGCAAAGCCTCTTCAATGATCATCGCTCTTAAAATATTGGCGCGCCCGAAATCCCGCTTGCCCAAGCCGATGCCGGAACGAATGACTTTGTATGCGGCGGGGAGTTTGTCCCGGGTGCGCAGCGCGGCTGCAGCCGCTATGCCGGTCGGAGTGACCATTTCGTTTCGTATGTCGCAAGGACGCAAAGGTATGCCGCTTGTTTGCGCTATGTTCAATACGGCGGGGACGGGAACGGGCAATTCCCCATGCTGACACATAACCGTACCGCATCCTTCGGTTAGTCCGGTGACAACACAGTCTGTGATTTGCAGGTCGTCGATTAAAACGGCAACGGACAGAATATCGACAATGGAATCAACGGCTCCGACTTCATGAAAATGGACTTCTTCCAAAGGGCAGCCATGCGCTTTGCTTTCGGCTTCGGCAACGATTAAAAAGATCTTTTTGGCCAGATTTTTTGCATTTTTTGTTGTTTGGGCGCGGTCTATAATCTCGTATATGTCTTTTAAATGCCTGTGTTCATGCGGATGATCGTGCTTGTGCTCGTCGCTGTGATGATGCGTTAAAATAACGTCAAAATCACAGCCTCGGATGCCGTAAGAAGTTTTGGATGAAATCCGATATTCAAAACCGTCTAAATGCAGGGTGTCCAAAACCTGTTCTAATTTTTTTTGATTTGCTCCCAAATCCAATAAAGCGGCAACGGTCATGTCGCCGCTGATACCGCAGGAGCCTTCCAAATACAGAATTTTTGTCATTTTGTTTTTCCTTGTATTTTTCTGATAATTCGACAAGCCATAACGCCTGCGCCGAAACCGTTGTCTATATTTACGACGGCAATTCCTTCCGCACAGGAATTCAACATTGTCAGCAATGGAGCCAATCCCTGAAAAGAGGCGCCGTATCCGACGGAAGTCGGTACGGCGATAACGGGAGCATTTGTCAATCCGGCAATAACACCGGCCAAAGCGCCTTCCATACCGGCAACGGCAACGACAACATCGGCTTGACGTATTTCGTCTATTTTTGACATAAGGCGATGAATCCCGGCAATGCCGACATCAAAAAAACGCGTAACTTCCGCACCGAAAAATTCAGCGGTTTGCGCGGCTTCTTCCGCGATGGGCAAGTCGGCGGTTCCGCCGGTGCATACGGCGATTTTTCCGCTTAATTCGGGATGTTTCCCAGTATCCAAACGCAGAATTCCGGATGTTTCATCATATAGGGCATCAGGCATTCGGCTGCGGATAAAATCAGCTTGTTTCGGGCTGCATTTTGTTCCGAGAACGGACAATTTTTGTTTTTGAAACACTTTTAAAATAGATAAAAGTTGACTGTTTGTTTTGCCGGGGCAGAAAATCGTTTCGTTTATGCCTGTTCTTTCGGCACGGGAGATATCCAGTTTGGCAAATCCCAAATCGTCAAAAACAGTATCGTTCATATGATGTTTCCTTTATTGAATGCCGGTTCAGGATATCATTTTAAGTTGACTTTAAGTCAATATATTTTTTATCAGATGTTTCGTTCTGAAAAATATTGCGCGGTATCGAACGGAAATTTTTATCGCAAAGACATTTATTTTAGAGTACATTAAACTAAAGTACCGTTAAGCCGGACAGGAGAAAATCGTATGCGTGTTTTAAAGTTTTGCCTGTGTTTTATCTTCTTAACTGCCGCTGCATCGCAGGCGTTTGCCGAAAGTATGGCAGCCGCTGCCGCAAAAATGTCAAAAGCCCGAAATGAAAAGGCCAAACTGGAAGAGGATAAAGTTAAAATCGGCGAAACAATTGCCGATATCGGCAACCTGACAATAGAAGATTTTCTGGAATTGGAGGCTGTTCCCGACGGTATGGATGCGGTGTCGGCTCAAACCTTGAACGGCGCGCCGGACAGTTTCGGCTTTATGACCACGCAGCAGGCTCTTAAATCCATAGCGGCTATGCGCAAACAGGGGATTGTCTTGCCGGAAGACCTGGAAGAAAAAATCAAAAAGAACCCGGAACAGGCATCTCAGTTGATGAACGAAGCGTTTGAAACGATTCCTGCCGCTCAGGTGGAAAATAAAGAAGATATTGCTCGTCAGCGCAAAAGCGCAATTAAGGATGCAGAAAATAATTTAGGCATTAAATTTAAAGATATTTTGGAACAGCAAAAACGTATGATGGGAACCGCTCCCGCTTCAACGCCAAAAGGCAGAAGAAGAGGCAAAAAATAATAATGTCTTTGAATGAAGAGCAAGAACGTCGGGATATTCGGCCGGTCTTTATTTTAGTGCGTCCGCAGTTGGCGGAAAATGTCGGGACGGCTGCTCGGGCTATGATGAACTGTGCATTGGAGAAAATGCGTTTGGTCGATCCGGATGAGGATCATTTGTGTTCCAGAGCGATAGCCGCTTCTTCGGGTGCGGAAGAAATACTGCGCCATGCAAAGGTTTTTAAAACGGTTGCCGAAGCTGTTTCTGATTTGCAGAAAGTTTATGCGACGACAGGCCGTTCCCGCGATATGACCAAACCTGTTTTTACGGGGCAGGGAATGGCTAAAGATATCTTGAAAAACAGCAGCAGAGAAGTGCGGTGCGGCGTTTTGTTCGGTCCTGAAAGAACCGGATTGGAAAACGAAGATTTGGCCTATGCCGACGCAATCGTCAATATTCCTTTAAATCCGAAACATTGTTCCTTAAATTTGGCACAAGCGGTTTTGCTGACGGGATATGAACTGTTCAGGCTGACCGATACGACGCAGGATCGGTTTTTATCTATGCCGAATACGGAGCCGGCCAATAAACAGGAAACGGAGCATTTGTTTGATCATTTGGAGCTGGAACTGGAAAAGGCGGGTTATTTTAAATCTTCGGAAAAGCGGCCGCGTATGATGCGCAATTTACGCAATATTTTTATGCGGGCGGAATTAACGTCGCAGGATGTGCGGACTTTGCATGGGGTGATTGCGGATCTTTCCCGTCGTTAACGCGTCTTCTTTTTTGTTTTTGCGGGAAAATTCTTTTGTTTGTTTTTGGCAGGCGTTTTAACCGAAGTGTTTTTCCGGGATTGAGGCGGAACTTCAGAAGCGCAAACCAGTTTTTCGTTGTCTGAAGAAACCATTTCTTCTCCGTAAGGGCAGTTAAAACAACCGCCTTGTTTGTTTTTATACGGCGCATTTTTCGGACAGGCGCGGCATGTCCATTTACCTTCCGCATTTTTTTCAACGTAAGGACATAAAAAATCATTTTGGCGGACCAATCGGCGACAAATATTTATTTGTTTCTGTGCAGTTTCGTCTTCGGGATAGGATGAGGGGCAGACATTTTTCAGTTTTTCTTTGTTCCTAAAGGTCTTCTCCGCTGCTTTCGACTGTACGGGCATGTTTGTTTTATAATCGGCGCTTAACCGCAAAGAGAGGCGTTCCATATCTTCATCGGAAGCGGTTTCTCCATCAGACCTTTGAGCTTTTCCGTTTATGACGGGATAGGCGCTTAAGCACATCGGATAACCGTTTCTTTTAACCAGAAGCGTTCCGATCGGGCATTTAAAACACAAAGCTTTGTTCTGTGTTTCATCTATCAGATAAACAGTGGAGTCGGGACAGGAAACGCAGGCGCCGATCTGTTTGGGATACTCTTTTTTTTCTCCGATGGAACACTTTTCACGTTTTCGGTATAAAAAGTTGTAGATGGTCGGAGAAGATGATTTTGGCACATAAGAATATTGATAAGCACCCCATGCATGGGCGGAATAAAACAGCAATAATAAAACGCTCCATTTTTTCATTGATCTTCCTCGTCGCGTTGTTCCTGCCAAGGCAGATTTAAATCGCAAACGCCGATCATTTCCGCACCCAGACAAGCGTTTTTATAACGGCTGATTTTAATGACGTTTTTATTCTTTAAAGATTTAAGGAAAAGCCTTTTAAGCTCGAGAGTTGTGTAAAAAGTAATGCCGCAGGCTTCAAAAGTCTGGTCTCCGATGCCGGCTTTTTCAATATAATTGTCATAGACATCAAAGCTGCGGTAAAAATCGGGTGCGAAAATCTTGACGGCATAAATCGCAATTGTAGTATTTTTTCTTTTTGCGTTTTTTAAACAGCCGTCCGGAATCAATTGATCCCGAATAGTTTTTTTGCCGACGGAAGATTGAGATTGACCGTTTAAATCATTCCAATCGGCCAAAGTTTCTTTTAAATCCGCCCGAATCAGGATTTCTTTGGCCTTTTCTTTATCCTTAGGAACGCCATGCCCATAAAAAGACATCAACGCCTGAATAAGCGGATTATCACATAAATTAAGCCAGTATTTCGTATCTTTGATGCTGCGGCGCATACCAATTCCGAAGTACGACCTTTCAACCAAAGCGCATCTGGCGGATTTGTTCGGGTTTTTACGGGCATGGGCTGCTCTGCGCATCCATTTTAACGCTTTTTCATAATCGGAATGAACGCCTTTTCCTTCAATGTAAAGACGCCCCATCCGATATTGAGCTTCGGGATCATCTCCGAAGGCGGCCTTGCTGTAATAAGAGAAAGCATTGTCATAATCGCCGATTTGGTAGTAAATGCGCCCCAGTTCTTTATGGCAGAAGAAATTTTTTTCTTCGGCAGCGCATTTTTTATACCATTCTATGCCTGTTTGTGTGTTTTGCGCCACATTATAACGCCCGGAATAGTAGGCAAAACCTAACAGAGAACAAGCCCGTAAATAGTTTTTTTGGCACAAGCGGACCAATTCGGGCAAAGCTTTCAGGGATTCTTTGCGATACAACAAAGCTTCGGCCGCCCGAAAATCCGTTTCGTTTTTTTTCTTTTCAAGCTCAGCCGCCGTCGGCTTTTTTTCAGTGTTTCTTTTGGGAGCGGGAGCGGCCGACACATAAGCCGTCGTTGAAAGAATTAAAAGCAATATCAAAAAAAAGCGTTTCATTCTTCGGGTCTCCCTGCCTTGCCGGAAGCAGTATATATTGAGCGCGCATAATTGACAAAGCATAAAAAAAGCTTTCTAATATTTTCTCTTGTTTTTTTAGGAATGAAAGTCTATGTCCGCGTTTTCCGGTTTGTTTTTCTCTTGTTTTACCCTGTTGATCGCCGCAGTTATTTTTTTGATGGTCGTTTTGAAAAAGAATGCCCGACTGAATACGGAAAAAAACGATTTGCTCGCTCAGTCGGGGCAGACTTTGTTTCAGCAGGAACAGTTGGAAGAGCTGAAAAAGGAAAACAGCCGGCTGAATAGCGAAAATATGCGGCTGACGGCAAAAGCGGCCTCTTTGGAAACACAGATGAAAGAGGAAAGCCGCCATCTGAACGATAAAATTGAAGAGCTGAAAAAAGCACGCGAAGAATTATCCGTACAGTTTAAAGCGGTTTCCGCCGATCTTTTGAAAACGCAGACCGCCGATTTTAAAAAAGATCAGCAAGAGTCTTTGGGGCAGATTTTAACGCCGTTGAAAGAACAGTTGGATGCGTTTAAAAAACGCATGGAAGAAATCAATCAAATCAACGCGACCGACAAAGGCAAAATGGACGAACAGCTGAAAAATCTGCTGGAAATGAATCAAAACTTGTCCGAAGACGCAAAAAATCTGACAAACGCTTTGAAAGGCAACACGAAACATCAGGGCGATTGGGGAGAAACGCAGTTGGAACGTGTGTTTGAGGTCGCGGGGTTTGAAAAGGGGATCAACTATTCCACGCAAGAAAACTTCAAAGACGAAGACGGCAGCAACAAACGTCCCGACTATATTGTCAATCTGCCGAACAACCGCCGGCTGATCGTGGACTGCAAAGTGTCTTTGAACGCGTATATGCGTTATATCAAGGCTGAAACGCCGGAAGATAAGAAGAAATTCTTAAACGAGCATATTCAGGCTTTGCGCAATCATATCAAAGGGCTGTCCTCCAAAAACTATCAGTCGGAAATTAAAGAACAGGGCTTGGATTATGTGTTTATGTTCATTCCCGTAGAACAAGCTTATATTGAAGCTTTAAGCGCCGATCCAGAAATCTATGAAGCGGCGTATCAAAACAATATTGCCGTGACAACAGCTTCTTCTTTGCTGCCGGTTTTGCGCACGATTGAAAATCTGTGGCGGATTGAAAAGCAAAACAAAAACGTTCAGCAAATCGCTGAAATCGGCGGCAAGCTGCATGATAAACTGGTCGGTTTCGTCGAGGATATGCAGGCGATCGACAAAGCTTTGACAAAAGCTAAATCAAGCTATGACGATGCGTTTAAGAAATTGGCGGAAGGCAAAGGCAACGCGATCGGCTGGGCTGAAAAGCTAAAGCTTCAGGGCGCGCGAGTCACAAAAGAATTTCAGATTGATTTTGACGATCAGGATCTGTTACAAATTGAAGAAAATTAACGTTTTCTGACGGAAAAAGGACAGCCGCAATAATCCTGCGCATACATGCCGGTTTCTTTGACTAATTGTTGACGTAATTGCTCCAATCCGCCTTTGCGCCAGTTCGTTTCATCATAGGGAACACCTGTTTCTTGGGAAGCTTTTTTTGCAGCGCGGTTGACTTGATCCATGTCTTTATAGCGGGAAATTCCTAAAACAGAACTGATTGCGGCAAAGCCGTTTTCTTTGGCGTATTTCATCGCCCGTTTTAACCGCAAATGAAAGCAAACGGAACATCTTTCGCCGCGCTCCGGTTCGTTTTCCAATCCTTTGACGGTTTGCAGCCAGTTTTCCGGATCATATTCCAAAGCGATGAAAGGCACGTTTCTTTCCAGACAGAAACGTTCGTTTTCTTTGCGCCGTTTTTCGTATTCTTCAAGCGGCTGGATATTCGGATTATAAAACAGAACCGAAAAATCTTTTTTTTCCCGCGCCAGTTTGTCAATCACGGCGCAGGAGCAGGGAGCGCAGCAGGAAACAAGTAATAATTCGGGCATATTATACCAAAAAATAAAAAACGGCCGAAAAAAACTTTCAGCCGCTTTTTTTAGGTGAAATTATAGTTACTTCTTTGCTGCGGCTTTCTTGGCAGGCGCTTTTTTGGCGGCAGGCTTCTTTTCCGCCTTTTCGGCAGCAGGAGCAGCAGCTTTTTTAGCGGCGGCTTTCTTTGCCGGTTTCTTTTCCTCGGCGGCTGTTTCACAGCAGCAGCAAGTTTTTTCTTCGCTGCAGCAGCAATCGCCTTCCTGAGCTTCGGCTTCCAGCCAGCAGTCGATTTCAACGCCTTCCGGACAACCGTTGTTCAACCAAACGAAATATGCCGCTTCACGGATTTCATCTTCTTTAGCCATTTACATTCTCCCAAAACATAAAAATAATAAATCTTTTTATTCGGCCTGATTATCTTCTCACGCTTCTATTACTTTTAGCTGATTTTTTTTCAAAACTCAATGTTTTTTAAGTGAAATAAAAATTATAAAAAAGTTACTTTTAAGTTTATTGGAAAATTTTTTAAGACTCAGTCCAAGCAGGCAATACACTGAAAGCGGAAGCTTTTTCTTTGAAAACGGGAAGTAATTTATTTAAAACGGCGGCGCGTTCCCATGTCCGTTCCGGCGAAAAATAGCGTTCTCTTTTTTCCAGTCGGGGCAGAACCAGAGCCGGATCGGCGGCAATATAGCGGATGTCCACAATATAGCCGGCCTGCTTTATTTTCTCGTACAGTTCGATATGGTAAGGCGTGGCATTGGAATGTTCGAATAAAATCGGCAATTTATGCTTGACCGCCTGTTTCAGCAGCTGATATCCGACAAAACGCGCGGGCAGTTCCCACCGTTCAAAGGATTTTTTGCGG
>JAFVEJ010000092.1 GCA_017476085.1 Alphaproteobacteria bacterium | reverse complement strand
CCGGACAGGGACTTGGCAAACGGGCCTTTGTCGGTCGAAAAGATGATGACCGTCGTTGCGCGCCGTCCCGCCGTTTACGACAAGGACAGGGAAGGGCACTACAATTTGATCAGCGCCGTGCACAAGTCTTTGCGCGGTTCCGATCCCGACGCGGGGCTGTATTGGGTCGCGCGGATGATGACGGCAGGCGAAGATCCGAAATATATTTTCCGCCGCCTGACGCGTTTCGCCGTCGAAGATGTCGGTATGGCCGATCCGAACGCTTTGCTGCAGGCGGTGTCCGCTTGGCAGGCGTATGAGCGTCTCGGCTCTCCGGAAGGCGATCTGGCGTTGGCACAGCTGGTCGTTTATCTGGCGACCGCGCCGAAATCGATCAGTGTCTATAAAGGCTGGAGCGCGGCCGTACGTCTGGCAAAAGAAACGGGTTCTTTAATGCCGCCGATGAATATTTTGAACGCGCCGACAAAACTGATGAAAGAACTGGGGTACAGCGACGGGTACGAATACGATCCCGACACGGCGAACGGTTTTTCGGGCGCGAACTATTTTCCGCAGGAAATGGGGCGGCAAAAAATCTATCGCCCGATCGAACGCGGCTTTGAACGTGAAATCGTCAAGCGTATTGCGTATTGGGACAAATTAAGAAAGGAAATTGAAAATGGGCGGCGTTAATTTGGTCACCGTTTCCGACGATGATGGAGAAGTCCGGCTTGACCGTTGGTTCAAACGGCACTATCCGCAGCTGACGCAGGGGCAGCTTCAAAAGTTATTGCGCACGAAGCAGATTAAAGTGGACGGCAAAAAAGCCGAAGCGTCTCAGCATTTGACGGCGGGACAGACCGTGCGCGTGCCGCCATTACCGGAACAAGGCTCGCCGATGGCGGCTGCCAAAGCCCGCCGGGACAGCGTCGTCGTGTCGGAGCAGGACGCGAAATTCGTTCAAAGCCTTGTGATTTATAAGGACAAAGACGTGATCGTCTTAAACAAGCCGGCGGGATTGGCGGTGCAGGGCGGGACGGGGGTCACGCGTCATCTGGACGGGATGCTGTCGTATCAGCGTTTTGAAAAAGACGAAAATCCTCGTTTGGTTCATCGCTTGGACAAAGACACCAGCGGTATTTTGGTGCTGGGACGCACGCCCGCGGCGACGGCCAAGCTTGCAGAGGCTTTCCGGTCAAGAGAGGCCAAAAAAGTCTATTGGGCTTTGGTGTTCGGAAATCCCGAAATCAAAGAAGGAAAAATCAGTGCCAAGCTGTTGAAAACAACCGGCGAATTTGGCGGCGAATCCGTCCGCGTCGATGAAAAAAACGGTCAAAAGGCGGCAACACTTTATCGTGTCGTGGATGAGGCTTATAAAAAAGCCGCCTGGCTGGAGCTGATGCCTCTTACCGGACGGACGCATCAGATTCGCGTGCATTGCCAATATATGGGACACCCGATTGTCGGGGACGGCAAATACACGGGCGATTTTCCGCCGGCGGATTATCTGAAACACGGGCGGGAACTTCATCTGCACGCCCGCGCCTTGCGCATGCCGCTGCCGAGCGGTAAAATGCTGGAAGTTTACGCGCCGCTGTCGGACAGAATGGCAGACAGTTTCGATTTCTTCGGTTTTTCGTACAAGAAGCCCGAAAACCCGTTTAAAAAGTTTCCCTTGATATAAGGAGAATGAAATGAAAAAAATTTTTTCCGCCGTTTTGGTTTTTGCCGCTTTATGTTTAATCGTTGCCGTTTGGACGTTAAAAGACTTCAATAATACCGCGCGCTCCGAAATCATTGCCCGAGTGTCGGAAAAAACCGGAAGATCGCTCAGCATTGACGGTGATATAAAAGTGCATTATTCGCTTTCCCCTTCAATAGAAATTAATGACATCAGACTCTCTAACGCCTCATGGGCAGAGAATCCTTATATGGCTCGAATCGGAAAAGCGGAATTGCAGATAAAATTACTTCCTTTGTTCAGCCGCAAAGTGGACGTTCGATTGCTGATGGTTAAAGATGCCAATATCGTTTTTGAAATTAATCAAAACGGAGCGGAAAACTGGGCGTTTGTCAAAAATAAAGAAAAGGGCGCTCAACAAAAACCGGAGAAAAAAGGAAAAACGTTCTTTTTGAAACAGATAAACCGGGCGGTATTTGAAAATATCGGCATTTCTTTAAATAACAGGCAAAAAAACAGGAAAATAACGACAAAAATTCAAAAAATGACAGCGGCGCAGAATAAAGAAGATTTTTCGTTTGAATCGCAATGGCTGGTGGAAAAAAACAAATTTAATGTTTCTTTAAAAGGAGACGCTTTGCCGGTTTTATTAAATCAGCAAAACCCGTATCATTTTGTGATAAAAATGACAGGAGACGGTTCCGAACTGAACGCTGAAGGAAACATTGACAAACCGCTTTCCGATATGCGGATAAAAGCGGAAACGGCGCTGCATTTGGCAAATGCTTCCGTGTTTAATAAGATTATCGGATATTCGATTCCGTCAATACGGGATACTTTTGTTAAAGCAAAAATTGATTTGGGGCCTGACGGCTTTGCCGTACCTGATTTTGAGATTAAAGCGGGATCTTCGGATACCGTATCGGTACAGGTTCAGGGGGCGGCAGATTCTTTTTCTCCGTTCTCTTTGCGCGCGCGAACGGAAATTAAAGCTGAAAATATGGGAAAGGTTCCCGGATTGCCGGCTTTGCCTGTTTCAATTCTTTCCGGAAATATTCGGCTGAATGACGGCATCTTTATAAATGATTTGAAAATGAATGTCGGACAGTCGGATTTGTCCGGAAATATCGAGATTAGGACAGCTCCGAAAGTTCTTGTTCAGATTAAGCTGCTTTCGAATAGGTTTGTTTTATCTGACTTTTTAGGGAAATCCTATCAGCCGGTACAGGGCAAAAACCGTTCCGTTTCATTTTCTCCGCAGGCAAAAAAACGCGTGTTTTCCTCTGAACCTTTCCCGTTTGAAAAACTTAAAGAAGCGAAAATAGACATAGATGTTTTATTTAATGATTTGTTGGGCGCTGACAATACCCGTATCGGTCCGTTCCGTGTTGCGGCGACAATGCATGACGGCATTTTTGATCTGCCGACACAGAGATTGGCAAATTATGCCGTAATGCAGGCCAGATTTGATGCGTCCAAACAACCGGCGGAAATTCAAGCGGGATTTAAAGTGAATAAGCTTCCTTTGTCTTTATTCTTTGCTCAGAACAAAGTTGAACGGGGCGAGATGACAGGAACCCTTCATTTGTCGGGATATGGAAATTCCGAATCTGAAATGGCCGCTTCTTTGAACGGGCAGATTTTTATTAATACGCGGGACGTTTATATCAGTTCGTTTCGTTTCCATTCTTTGCCGAAAATTCTGGAGTTTCTTTCTCCGGTTGATGAAAAACAAGCGTTGGCTATTCCATGTTTTGTTGTGAATATTCCTGTAAAAAACGGTTTTATTTCTTCTCGGAAAAAAATCGGAATGGAAAACAACTTGTTTGATATGCAGATTAACGGCGATGTTGATTTGAGCAAGGAAGCGATTGATCTTAAAATGGATTTTTCACCGCGTTCCTCGGGTGTCCTGAAGTCTGTATTCAATTCCGTCTTTGTTAAAGGGACATTGGCTTATCCGAAGATCAGTTTTAATACGGATCAGGCAATTGACAAAGCGTTGTCGATCGGAATGGCGTTCTTTATGGGCGGGAAACAGGCAGCACAGGAAATGATAAAGCAACCGTCACTGAAAAACGTATGTGCGGACGCTATGGCGGCACAGTAATGCAGGAGGAACGTTTAAAAGAAACGCAGGAACAAATTGCGTTTGCGGCTGCGGATACGGTTTGTTTTTTTGCCCCTTTTCCCGAAGACTTGCGAAAGATGCAGCAGCGGGAATGGAAACCTGTTGTTGATTGGGTAAACGCAAACGGCTGCGATTTTAAAATATCGGAAGGCTTGGATGTTCAAAGTTTATCGGAACGAACGAAAAAGTTTTTGGAAAAAACGTTAAACGCTTTGTCAGACGAGGCTTTTTGGGCTTTTTGCGCTGTGTCCGGCGGATGCCGTTCGGTTATTTTGGCGTTGGCCGTTTTGGACGGGTTTATGACGGCGGAACGCGCTTTTGATCTGTCAATATTGGAAGAAAAATTTCAAAATAACGTGTGGTCGGAAGATCAGGACGCTTTGTCTGCCAGAGAAGGACGCAAACAAGACGTTCTGGAAGCTGCGGTAAATTTGAAAGGAAAATAAATGGCGCAAGAGATTGTTCATATTCGTATTTACGGACGAGTGCAGGGTGTTTTTTATCGTCAATGGACGATGTCGGAAGCCCGTGCCCGTGGTTTGTCAGGCTGGGTTCGCAATCGTGTTGACGGAACGGTTGAAGCCGTTTTTAAAGGGGAAACGGATGTTATTGCGGATATGTTCAACGCATGCAAACGCGGGTCTCCGAGGGCTTTTGTCACCAAAGTCGAATATCAGCTTTCTCCCGATGCGCCGATGGAAGAAATCGTTGACGGCATCTTTGAACAGAAAAGAACGGTTTAAAAAAACAAAGGATTCGATAACTGTCGTCAAAATTTCGGTTGCGAATAAAACGCAAGTCTGCTATTAACCTTAACTGATATGCGGCCATGGTGGAATTGGTAGACACGCAAGCTTGAGGTGCTTGTTGCTTAACCGCAGTGGAAGTTCAAGTCTTCTTGGCCGCACCATAAAATCCCCCGTTTGGTCGGGGGTTTTCTTTTGCTTATTTCAAAGCTTGGCGTAAAGATTCGATCGCGGTTCTGGCCAGCAAATCGCATCGTTCGTTTTCAGGATGTCCGGCATGTCCCTTCACCCAGTGCCAATGCAGCGTGTGCTTTTTGCTGAATCTGTATAATTCCTGCCATAAATCGCTGTTTTTGACCGGTTTTTTGTCCGCTGTCCGCCAGCCGTTTTTTACCCATCCGGTCATCCATTCTTCAGCGCCTTTCATTACATATTGACTGTCCGTATAAAGATTGATTTCACAAGGTTCTTTCAACAGCTGCAGCGCCTGCAAAACGGCCGTCAGCTCCATACGGTTGTTTGTTGTCGCTTCCTGTGCTCCGCTGATTTCTTTTTCAATGCCTTTATAGCTCAGAACAGCTCCCCAACCGCCAAGACCGGGGTTTCCGCTGCATGCGCCGTCCGTGTAAAGTGTGACCTGTTTCATACAGCGTAATCTGACATATCGGGAAAAAAAAGTCGAGAGGATAAAACAAAGCAATCTTATCGGCTTGCATTTTTACAATCAGACTTGATATGATTTAAAAAAAACGAAACGGGTGTTTGAATGTCTTTTCCTTTTTTTACTTACGGCGGAATATTTTACTGGATTGACCGCTATAATTATGCGGGATGGCGGATTCAGGAATCTATGTGGACGCGCCGCTGTCGGTTGCTGGATCCTTTCAATATTAAGCGCGCAACCGGATCATTTGAAGAATGCCGTGATAAATTGCAGTATTTTTTGCGGGCATGGGAAGTGGAAGCGCCAGTAAAAAAAGCGGCGGTTCTGATCCATGGACTGTTTCAGCGGCCGGCATCTTTTGAAAAAATGGCATATAGCCTGAAAAAACATTTTGAACCGATTATTTTCAGTTATCCTATGTTGCGATTCGGTTTGGCTAAATCGGCAATGGCTTTGAACGCAATGCTGGACAGCAGAGAAGATCTGGAACAGATTAATTTTGTCGCGTACGGATCAGGCGGATTGATTTTGCGTCAGGCGATCACAATGAATCCGAAATGGTTGGAAAAAATAGGCCGAACGGTTTTTCTGGCGGTTCCGAACAACGGGTATTCCTGGGCTGAGAAATGGAAAGACAAGAAGATTTATCAAAAACTGCTGGGGGAAGCCGGAAAAAATATTTTGCCGGAAACGGCAAAAGCTCTTTTTGAAATGAAAGGAGAATTCGGCATCATTTTCGCGGGAAAAGATGACGGAAAGGGTTTTTTGCCGCTTTTAAAAGAAGATAACGACGGTATTTTGACGGTTAAAGACGCCCGCTGCAGCGGAGCGAAAGAAGAATTTTTAGCGCTGAATAAGACGCATTTTTTCCTGCATCGGGATGATAAATTGCTTGAAATGACTCAAAGCTTTTTAAGTACGGGGCGTTTCGGGCGCGGCGTTCGGATTCGCAAAGAGAAAAGTTATACCAATATTTGGGACGAATAGAGAAAAACGGTTAAGCGGAATGCTTTTCCATTTGTTTGGCTTCGACCCAAAGCGCTTCCATTTCTTCAAGGCCTGTTTGTTCAAAAGGCTGATTGCGGTTTTTCAAAACGGTTTCGATATGTGAAAAACGGCGTTCGAATTTAGCATTCGTACGTTTTAATGCTTTTTCCGGATCTATATTTAATTTTCGAGCTAAATTGACACATGCAAACAATAAATCGCCCATTTCGTCTTCGCGTTCGGAAATGTGTTCTTTTTGCGCGATTTCGGCGCGTAATTCTCCGCTTTCTTCAATGATTTTATCCAAAACGAGATCCGGTTTGTCCCAATCAAAGCCGACACGCGCGGCGCGGCTTTGCAGTTTATAAGCTCTGGTTGTGGCGGGCAGGGCCTTTGCAATGCCGGATAAAACACCGGTTTGACAATGTTCTTTGCGTTCCTGCTGTTTGATTTCCTCCCAGTCGGGCGCTTGCGCGGCCGTTCCGAAATTGTGCGGATGGCGGCGAATCATTTTATCACACGCCGCTTGCGCAACATCAAAAAAATTGAAAGCTCCCTGTTCTTCGGCAATGCGGGCATAAAAAACGATGTGAAACAGCAAGTCTCCCAACTCTGCGCGCAAAGCATCCATATCGTCCGCTTCCACGGCGTCGTAAACTTCGTAAGCCTCTTCCAGAGTATATTTGGAAATACTTTTGGCGGATTGGACTCGGTCCCATGGGCATCCTTTTTCAGGGTCCCGCAGATGCGCCATAATATTTAAAAGAGTTTCCAGTGCGTTTTCATTTTTTGTGCTCATTTCTTCAGCCTCGGTTGTATTTTTTCTTTTTTGTTTTTTTGGTTGCGGGCTTATATTAGAACATATCTTTTTTTTGACAACCTGTTTTAAGGAGTCTCTTTTTCCGTTTTGTCTATTTTGCCGCCGTTTGTTTTATTTTGGCGTCTGTTTTTTGGAAAAGAAAAAGCAAAAGCATCATTGGCACGGAAGGAAAGATTAAAAAAACAGAGCCTGCAATAGACTGATTTTTAAATGGTTTTTGTTTTTTTTGAAAAGCGGGACGAAAAAAAAGGAAATTATGGACAAAATGTTCTTGAAAAAAGAAAAAAGCTTCGGTATAAATAAAAGTTAAGAAAGATTTTTTTTAAAGAGAGGTTTTTATGAGCGAGAAGAAACCGGTAACATTGGTTGTGAGTGATGTTGATAATACGATCTCGGATTATTTTAATAATTGGGGATTGGCTTGGGACAAGGGTATTGAAAAGCTTGCGGAAAGCCGCGGTATGGATAAGGATAAATTGTACGAAGAGATTCGTGAAAATGCCGGTGGCTATGCGCGTTTTCATAATTTCCCGGATCTGTTGAAAGAAACGCCGTCGTTAAGCTTGAAAGATAAATCACCCGAGGAACGCGCCCGTTTGGAAAAAAGTGATGCTCAGATTTGCCATGAGGTCGCAAAGCAGTATCATGCCGGCAATACAATGTATGAAGGGACGGTTGCCACGATTCGTAAAATGAAAGCGGCCGGCGCTCAGTTCGTTCTGTATTCGGATTCGCCCGCATCCGGTTTGATTGCGCGTATGGCGGATATGCAGTTTCCGTTGGATTTGGTTGACGGAGTGGTTTGCCGCGCTGACGGAACAACCGAAAAGGTTGACGGAAAAATTCAATTCAAAAAAGCTCCTATGCAAGTGACGGGCGGCTGCTACAGCGCTTATCGCGATGCATTGGTTGAAAAATTGGGCGATAAATTTGTGATGAATGACGGTGATGTCTGGAAACCGAATATGAAAGTGATGCAGGACATTATGGATCGTCATGGCGCAACGGCCGAACAGACGGTTATGGTCGGCGATAATATTAAATCCGACGGCGGTATTGTTCGTTTGGGCGTTCACTTCGCTTGGCAGAAAGAGGGATCCGAGGTTTGCGATGAAGCTCAGGCTATGTATTCCAAGATCAACGAAATGTCTGATTATAAAATCGGCATTCAAGGTCACTTGGATATGTTGGCCGCTATGTCGAAAAAGGATCCTGTCCTGGGCAAGCAATATCAGGATAAAATGGTTACGTTGGAAGGCGGTTTCAAGGATTTGAACAAGTACTTCCGATTCCAATCCGCCGAACGTGCTAAAGCTCAGGCCAAAACGACGGAAAAGAACAGTGAAGCCTTTAAAGCCGCTGTTGTCGCGCGTCGGGCAAACGGCCGCTGATAAAATAATAATTTGTTTTAAAAAAAGGGAAAGAAGCTTCTTTCCCTTTT
>JAFVEJ010000091.1 GCA_017476085.1 Alphaproteobacteria bacterium | reverse complement strand
GCAATGCGGTCTGTTTGGATGGCGAGCCACCTGTGTTTTCTGCCAGGGAGTCAGTTTGCCGTACAACTGCTTAACCTGTTTTTCGACTTTTTTCTGCAGCCTGCTGATTTCCTCGGCAATACTGACGCCGTCTTCCGCCGTACTGAGATGACGCAAGCCTTCAATTTTGCTTTCCAATTCGGCAATGGGTTTTTCAAAATCCAGATACTGTTCCTGTTCCATAAAAAGCCCTTTCCATCAAAAATAAAATTTAATTTTTCTTTTTCTTACCACTTTTAACGCCATAAGAGAATAAAAATCCCCCGATGTTTAGAGAAAATTTATAAAATCATTTTATAATAATTTCGAAATTCATTGATTTTCTTCATTCTTGACAAAGGAATAAGACCGTGATCGGGTTAATCGTTTTATTCAGCATTTCCGTTTCAGCTTCTTTGTTATGGCTGGGCGGTGTTTTGTTCTATATCTATGCCAAAATAGGATTTCCTCAACTGTTGGGACTGCCCGTTCCCGATATAGCGACACTGGCGGCGACAGCTTTTCTTCCGGTTATTTTCCTGTGGATTGTCGTCGGGCTTTTATATAATGTAATGACCCTGCGCAAACATGGCAATACGATCAATTTGCTGTTGGCGCAAACCCGTCGTTCCGCAGACCATGCCGAAGTAATGGTGCGCACGATGATGGAAACGCAAGTGCAGACACGCAGCGCACTGGTGCTGCATAACGCGGACTTATTCATCAACGAATTAAACGATTTATTATCTGACATTGTCGTTCGTCTGGGATTGATTCAGCCGGCACACACGGAAATAGTCTGGCAGCGTGTCGGCGACGGCAACCGTTGGGCATTTTGCAAAGTTTTGCTGCAAAACGCGGAAAATTCTCCGAAATTTAAAGATGATTTGGAAAACCAGCTTAAACGCGACGATATTTTATCAAATGCCGTCCGAACATTTTGTTACCGTTTTGAGCAGATGTTTACAATGTTGGAACGTCACGATATCGAACATTATCTGACCAAAATTTTTGAAGAAGGATCTTTAGGACGCGTTTACCTGCGATTTGTTGAAGCATGCCGCGCCATCGACAAAGAACAAGCCGTTTTTGAACAGCCTGTGCCGTCGGAACCGTCTTCTGCGCCGTTAGAGGAAGAAACATTCGAACACCTTCCGGAAAGCGCCGATGTTCAAGAAAACGTTTCAGATTCTTTTGTTCCTTCGGAAGCGTATGATCATCGTGAAAAACCCGAAACATCAACTCCTTTTGAATTTTTGCGTCCGACGCGTTGATTTTTATTTTCCTTTGAAAACAAAAAAAGTATAACTATACCGTCCTGAAAAAAGGAGGCGGCTGATGATTGAGTTTAATTTTTCAATTCCGACTAAAATTTTATTCGGCGCGGGAAGACTGGACGAATTAAAGCGGGAACCGTTACCCGGACATTTTGCTTTAGTCGTTGTATCCGGCGGCGGAACAATGGTTGAGAAAGGTTATTTGGACCGCGTGCTGACCGCATTAAAACACCAGGGAATCGAATATCTGATTTTTGACAAGATTAATCCAAATCCTTCCAAATCGTCCGTTATGGAAGCGGCTCAGCTTGCCCGGGATAATTTTTGCGATTTTGTCGTGGGAATAGGCGGCTCCAGCACGATCGACGCGGCTAAAGCGGCGGCTCTGATGGCTCGCAATCCGGGGGATTTATGGGATTATATC
>JAFVEJ010000090.1 GCA_017476085.1 Alphaproteobacteria bacterium | reverse complement strand
TGTTTCTTGCTCATTAAGATTATGCTGGGCTTGCAGACAAAAATGACAAGCTGTTGTCATTTTTGCTTAGCGCCCCCTTTCGGGTTCGAGCCCCTGCGCCATAAAAAATAACGCCAAAAGGCGGTTTATTTTATGGCGGGAGTGACGGGGCTCGAACCCGCGACCTACGGCGTGACAGGCCGTCGCTCTAACCAAACTGAGCTACACCCCCGCAACAGAAATGTTTATATAGATATCCTTTGCGCTTTGCAAGACTTTTTTTTAATTCCCGATATTTTTTTGAACTAACCCGTACAATCCCAGGAACGCCGGATAATCCGCCCGCATCACATATGTTGGAATACGCGACAAATAAGAAGTAAAGCGCCCCTTCGCTTCGAATCTGACTCTGAAAGAAGACTCTTTGAACATTTCCAAAAGTCCTTCGCGCGGAATAATTCCGCCGGCAATATAGACACCGCCTAAAGCGCCCGCCGTCAACGCCAGATTACCGGCCAACGTCCCCAGTAAGCCAAACATCATCTGCACAGCTTCTTTGCATAAAGCATCCCCTTTCAAGGCTCTATATGAAATTTCTTCCGGCAGCAAAGATTTTCCTTCCTGTCCATGCAAAGTCAGCAACGTTTTGTAAAGATTCGTCAGTCCCATACCGGAAACGACACGTTCTGCGGAAACATGCCCGTATTCCTGACGCAGCGCCGCAATGACTCGCTCTTCTTCCGGCTACGGAGCCGGCATCGTCGCATGGCCTCCTTCGCTGGCCAAAGCCGTCCAACGACCGTCCGGCTGCGGCACCAGAATTGACACACCCAATCCTGTTCCGGGACCGACGACAACAATCGGAAAACCTTCGGCCGCTTCGCCCTGCCCGATTTTTATTTTCTGATGATCTTTTAATAACGGCGCAGCCAACGCCTGCGCCACAAAATCATTCACAACGGTTAAGTGGTCTAACCGCAGCTGATCCTGCAGTTCTCCGATCGAAAAGCTCCAATCGTAATTAGTCAAAGACACTCTGTCCGTTAAAACAGGGCATGCCACGGCAAAGGCCGCTTCTTTAATCGCCGGCCCACGATATTTGACCCATGTCAAATAGGCTTTCGCCGCCGCTTCCAAAGACGGATATTTTTTACACTCCAATGTCAGCGGAGAAATAATCTCACCTTCCGCCGAACACAAAGCAAAGCGCGCATTCGTTCCGCCGATATCGGCTATCAATCCCATAGAATGATCCGGCATATTTTCTTCCTTTCATAACTTAATTAAGGAAAAGAATGCCACAACGCCGTTAAAAGTAAACAGATAAATAATTAAATATATGCGTCCGGTACATCCCCGGAATCATCGACACCGCCATTCTGAACAATGGCCCATTCGGATTTTAAAGCAAAGAAGTAAGCATCATCTCTTTGTAAAGCCGGCATATTTTTCGCTTCATCCAAAGACAAAAGCATCTGAATCAATTCTGTATTTGACAAAGCGATCAAATCCGTCCGCGGATATTTTTCATCTAATTCAGCTGCCCAAAATCGAATATCATTCCAATTTTTATCATCTCTCATTTGCTGTTTCCTTTGCTTTCCCGAAGCAGAGCGGCTTTGAGCTGTAATCTTTTTTCGTAATAACTTTTCTTTATTTCTTTTATCGCCTTTGTTTTATGCTCATAATAAAATTTTTTCAAACGGCCGTCTTTAAGTTTGGTCTTTGTTTCTTTTCCCGTAGAAAAACCATGATCACCCTCTATTTTCCAACCGAGCATTTTGCTAGGCCGTTCCTGTCCTTTTTTACTTTTCTCTTTGGAATAACGCAATCCGACCCACTTAACATCTTCTTTAGCAACAATTTCACATCCTTGTTTTGTCACATGAACCGTATAACCGTTACGCGGATATTCGGAAAGAGTTCCATATCCGTTTTCAGATAATTCATGCATAAAAGCCTCCGCATCAGCCGCCGTTCTGGTATGTGTCGGGATGTTAACTTTCGCATTAAGAGCCGGCAGAAGCTCATTAAAAAGATCTTCTTTCTGAGCATGGCCGCTTGAAGCGATCTTTCTGTCTTTAGCCGTAATCAATCGGATTCCCGAATGTTGCTTTTTTTTGCAATACTGAGAAACTAAATCTTCAATTTTTTCCCCTTTATCCACATCTTTACCGACAGCCGGCGTAACAATTACCGCATCGTCCTGTAAAACAAAATCGCTTTCTTCCATTTTTAATTTTTTGACAAACGGAGAATTTTTCTCTCCAAAAACGCCCGTCGTAATGACGATTGTATTTTTCGGGTCATATTCATCAACGGAAGATTTAGAGCTGTGAACGTTTGGCCATATCTGTTCCAGATCATATCCGCCCTCTTTCAATGCCATAACGTTTTGCAGCATAGTCGCGCCGCCGTTAATGATAATATGCTTGCCGGTCGCAGAGGCCGCCTTTATCACCGAGGCCAACCGTTCCATATGAGCGGCGGGCATCGCAACGACAATCTGTTTATCCGCGTTTTCCTTGAATATTTCTCGATATTCTTCACAGGCTTCCGCTTCACTGGTTGAATGCCCGTCTCTATCTGCATTCGCAGCGTCCCAAACAGCGAAATCAACGCCGGCGATATCGCGATATGACTTCAAATCCACGCCTTTTCCCAAAGAAGATGTTTCATCCGACTTCGTATCACCGGAATGGAAAATCGAAGCTTCACCATTGGAAATTTCAAAGCTCAGGCAACCGGGAATAGAATGAGAGGCGGCCAAAGCACGAACTTTCATATTGCCGATTTCAATCGTTTGGCCGGCTTCCACTTTTTTCATTTCAAGTTTTTCAGGAATATCTATTCCCCGTGCATAAAATTCAGCCCTTAAAGCTTTGAGTGTATATTCCGTCCCATAAATCGGCGGCAGTTTTACTCCCATTTGAACATATTCAAAAACAGCGTCGATATGATCCGAATGGCAATGCGTCAGGAAAATGGCCGAGGCAGGAGTCTCAGGAGCTTTTTGACCGGGAATAGCCAAGCAATCCGTCAAAGCAGGAACAACCTTATCATACTTACCGTCTGCGAACTTTTCAGGAAACTCATTTTGCCCCATATCAATCAAGATTGTTGTCTCGCTGTTTTGTCCGCTGTCTTGATCTTTTGTCACAGAAGTATATTTATGGCAGCTGGCAAACATGCCTTCATGATTATTACCGCCCTTAGGCGTCCAATACAGCCCCGATTGAGAATTTTTCATTGAAGCCATTTTCTTTTCCTTTAGCAAAACACCTTTAATTTAATGAGTATAAAAAAGCTTAAAATATTAATCAATGTTTTTTTGTCTAATCCGTCAATTCCTTGACTTTTTATCCGACATTGCGGGAGCATCCTCAAAAATAGGTTCTTCCGTTGGTTTGGCTTTTTTCTTAGCCATATATTCTTCTAATTTTTCTTTACGCCACTGAGCCGCCATTTCTCTGGCCTGTTCTGATCCGGATTTAATGGTTTCCGCCTCTTTTTGCTGATGTTTTTGCTTAATTTGACGCACTTTTTTATTTATTTTATCTACCGTCTCTTTTGAGGAGTTTCTGAGCCGGGCGATTTGTTCCGGATCGGCGGGATTGCCATATTTTGTCAAACGGTTCCACGCGTCCAGCAATTTATCTTCATATTTAAAAGCCTTGTTCACATTCCTGGAATGATAGCGCGTTGCGGCTTCTCCCCATGATTTTGTTTCCCGATAGTTTCTTTTCAAAAACTCTGCGGCATACGCCACGTTTTGAACCGGATCCAAAGCGTCGTTTATGCTTTTAAATGCATCCGGATGATATTTCAGATTGATCTGCATACAGCCGACATCTATATTTTCAACACCTTTGCTTTGCAAATCGAGAACTGCGTTCAGAGCTTCGTCCTTAGACGAAAAGAATTGCCCTTTTCCTTCCGCCGTTACCGTCCACGGCCATGAAACGCCGGTCGGGTACTGCTTGGAATATCGGCCGCTTTCGACCAAAGAAATAGCGCTTAAAAGATTTGTTTTAATCCTTTCCCTTTTTTCCAAACGAACCGCTTCTTTCAAACACAACAAAGAATCATCCGCCTGCCCTGCCCGGACAAAAAACATCAAAAGCATCATTATTGCGGCAAATCGGAAAAGTTTCATTTTTTTACAGAGTTAATGTCGGCAAAATCCCTAAAAAACGATCCATAAATATTGATAGTTTACGCCACAAAGCGTTAAAATTTTCTGATGGTGCATATTGATCTTCATCCCAATATAAATGCCTTCCGATTTCTATCTGCATCGCATGACTGTGTATTTTCGGACGACCGTAATTAACCGTTGTATAAGCTCCGCTGTAGGGTAAATCAATCGTAACAAAAAAGTCCATCTTGCGTAAAATTTCAGCCGCTTGCTCTGCCAAAGCCTGAGAACAGGCTTCTCCATGCGCGGTTCCCAATACGAAATCCGGCATCCGGCCTTTAATCAAACAATCGCTCGGCAGAATCGGCATTGAATGCAGATCCAATAAAACAGACTTTCCGAAAGTATCCAAGTTTTTTTGCAGCAGCTTTTTTAAAGCGTCATGATACGGGAAATGAACTTTTGTCAATCGTTCCTGCTCTTTTGAAAAATACAGCTTATTTTTATAAATCAGTTTATTCGCATTCAATTGACGCGGGATGACTCCGAATCCGTATTGAACCCGCTTTGAATCGCTTCCGACCTGCGGAGGCAATTCATCAAAAAACATTGTCGGATCCAATTCCAGCGGATGTCTGTTCAAATCGACCCATGCTCTGCCGTAAACGGCCGACAATAAAGGCATCCCCATAGCAGAAGCAAAAGAAAACAAACGATCAACCGCTGCGTCTTCATATCTTTGAAAATCGGACAACTTCAAATCCGTCAAATGAAACAATCGCTCTGGATAAAAAGTCCCGCTGTGCGGCGACGATAACACTACAGGAAACGACTGTTTTCCTGATTTTTCCAACAAAAAAGGAGGATAATTTTTTGATATCGTCACTTTTTTACTCTATTTTTTATTTTTTTGTTGCATTCCTTCAAAGAAGACTATAAAAGCATAAATCATCTTGAGGTGATACGCAACAATGTACGGGCACGTAGCTCAGCGGTAGAGCACTACGTTGACATCGTAGGGGTCACAAGTTCGATCCTTGTCGTGCCCACCATTTAAACCCCTGAAAACATTGAAGTTTTCGGGGGTTAAAAATTTTCAGGGCAGTCCGTTTTTATGCTTATAGCTAATACAAAAACATCGTTATCATCGGCTCAAAAAAAATTTCACATCGAATCGGTAAAAGCGGATAAAAAACGCTTTCGCTTTCCAGTTCGGGCGTTCGGTTATCTGTGTAACTTATACGCATAAATATATGCACTCAATTCGATTTTCAGGGAATAGTCATTTAACAGATACTTTTCTGTATATCGTGCGTCCTTTCCCCTATCGGTTTCTCTATGAAATCCGTCTTTCGTTTTTCCTATCAACATTATGATCTTGAAAGAGACTGCAACACCGACATTCCACACATTTAGCATCCGAGCCGATATACTCTTAAACCGCCCTTATAATTTCTTATATTTACAGCCATAAAAATCTCTTTCTTTTGACCGTTACTTTTTTGGCAGAAAAAAAACGATGAAATATGACTGATATTATAGTCGGAGATCGTTTCGGCTGTCAAAAGACGTGGTTTCTGCCTTCTTTTATTGCTACAAAAAAAAGGGAAAGAAGCTTCTTT
>JAFVEJ010000089.1 GCA_017476085.1 Alphaproteobacteria bacterium | reverse complement strand
GGCGAATACGGAAGATCCTTTGCGGTTAAAGTCTCCTTCCAGGCCATGTCCGACAGCTTCGTGAAGCAGAACGCCGCACCAGCCGGAACCTAAAACAACGGGCATTTCTCCGGCAGGAGCGGCAACGGAATCCAGATTGACCAACGCAACGCGCAAAGCTTCATCCGCAGCCGGTTTCCAAACATTTTCCGAAACAATTCGATCATAGGTGTATCGACCGCCTAAACCGAAGGAACCGCTTTCCATTCTGTCACCGTTTTTGACGATAACGCTGATCATAAGCATAACCAAGGGACGGATATCCGCCGCTTCCCGCCCGTCGGCGCCGATTATTTTGACCGCTTGCCATTCTCCGGATAAAGAAGCGGAAACTTGAGCGACTTTGGCTTCCTTTCCGCGCAGGTAAGCGTCAATGCGTTTCATCAGTTCCACTTTTTCTTCAAAAGGAATCAAGGGAAGGGGATTGATGTCCGTATAAAGAGAAACGGGAGCGGCAGCGGCAGGAATAAACAGGTGGGCATTCATATGATTGTTTTTTATCGGACGAACGCTTTCCGCCGCTTTTTTCAAAGCATCGGAAGATAAATCGTTGGAAATGGCATAAGCGTATGTATCATCGCAAACGGCCCGCAGCCCAAATCCGGCCGTTGCGTCAAAAGCCGATGTTTTAATACGGCCGTCATCCAAAGTCAGCCGTTCTGAATATCGGTTTTCCATAAACAGTTCGCCGTCATCACAGCCCGTCAGCGCGTTTTGAACGGCTTTAACGGTTGAATCCTTGTCAAGATGATTAAAAAATAAATCGTCCGTGTTTTTTTGAGCGGTCATATCAAACCCTTCCATTTTTATTTTTCTTATCTTAAAGGTAATTTGCAAAAAAAAGCGTTAAAAAACATCCTGAATTTTTTTTATAGAGAATGATTCGTTAAGTGTAAAAAACATAATAAAAATGTAAAAATGGTAAAAATTATATTAAATAATTTTATTTTATATAAAAATGATTTATAATAAAAAACGTACTTATATTAAACGAAAGGGGGTTTGTCTATGATTGATGGTTATATTCTTATTTCTCCGGATTGTATTGATTCGGATAATTCTAAAAATTATCATATTTTTGAAGCTCAAAAAGATGAAGACAGTGGAAAGATTTATTTGAAATCAAAGACTTCTATTTGTGGAAATGTTTCGGTTAAATATCCTGTGAGAGGGCGATTTTCAAACGATTTAGAAGGATTAACCAAATTCGCTATTGATGAATACGGTAAACGATTCTGTGGAAACTGTGCTGGAGTTGTCGTTTATGTCGACTATTAAAAAAATGGAAATGATCAGCTGAGAAAAAATTACCAAAATAAAACCTCCCTGAAGGGAGGCTTTATTTTGGTAGGTCCAGAGGGACTTGAACCCCCGACCAAGGCGTTATGAGCGCCCCGCTCTAACCAACTGAGCTATGGACCCACTTGTTAAAATAGCAGGCTTTTTAGATTTTTCAACAGTTATATCTGCGTAAATAAAAAATAAGGGAAAGTTTATACTTTCCCTTATTTTTTAACCGTTATCCAGAAACGACCGCAGTTTCCGTGATCTGCTCGGATGTTTCAATTTGCGCAAAGCTTTGGCTTCAATCTGGCGGATGCGTTCGCGCGTAACGGAAAACTGTTGTCCGACTTCTTCCAACGTGTGATCCGTGTTCATTCCAATGCCGAATCGCATTCTTAAAACGCGTTCTTCTCTCGGCGTCAAACTGGATAAAACCGCCGTGCAGGTGGCGCGTAAATTCGTCTGAATGGCAGCGTCCAGAGGCTGAACGACGTTTCTGTCTTCAATGAAATCACCCAAATGGCTGTCTTCTTCATCTCCGACAGGGGTTTCAAGACTGATCGGTTCTTTGGCGATTTTTAAAACTTTGCGCACTTTTTCCAAAGGCATCGTCAGTTTTTCAGCCAATTCTTCCGGTGTCGGTTCGCGTCCGATTTCGTGCAGCATCTGGCGGCTGGTGCGTACCAGTTTGTTGATTGTTTCAATCATATGCACGGGGATGCGGATTGTGCGGGCTTGATCGGCAATGGAACGCGTGATTGCCTGACGAATCCACCATGTCGCGTAAGTCGAAAATTTATAACCGCGCCGATATTCGAATTTATCAACGGCTTTCATCAGACCGATGTTGCCTTCCTGAATCAAATCGAGGAATTGCAGGCCGCGGTTTGTGTACTTTTTGGCAATAGAAATGACCAAACGCAAGTTGGCTTCAATCATTTCTTTTTTAGCGCGGCTGGCTTCCTGTTCGCCTTTTTTGACCATAGCGCAGACGCGGCGGTATTCAAAAATCGGCATGCCGATTTCATCCGCCATAGAAGAAACGGCGTTTTGAATTTCGGCGATTTCCGCCGCATATTTTTCCATAAAGGCTTTCCAGGCTTTGCCTGTCGTTTTCTGAAGCCAGTTTGAATCAAATTCAGATTCTTTATAAGCTTCCAAAAAGTCTTCGCGTTTGATGCGGCAGCTGAGAGCCATGCGCAGCATTTTGCCTTCCAAAGTCATTAAACGTTTGTTGTATTCGTTTAATTGGTCAACCAACATTTCAATGCGGGCGGGATTCAGTTGGACGCCTTCCATCAAAGAAACCAATTCCTGCTTGATTTTTTCGAATTTCTTTTCGGTTGCGGCGGGAACGGGCTTGGACGCGCGAATGGCGGCTAAGCGCTGATCCTGCACTTTTTTCAACTTTTGATGCAGAGAGAGAATTTGTTCAAACTGTTCCAATACCTGCGGTGTTAAAGACTGTTCCATTTGAGCCAGAGAAACAGACGGCGCGTCGTCGGCCGCAGCATCTTCATCGTCTTCATCTTCCTCGGAATCCGTCGGTTCGTCATCTTCCAGCCCGTCATCAAAATCGCTGTCTTCGTCGTCTCCGTCGGCAGAATCGGAATCATCTTCGTATTCCGTTTCGGAGTCTTCATCGTCTTCGTATTCTTCCTCTGTTCCTTCTTCCTGTTCCAAAGAAGGAGACGGCGGGGAAACTTTTTCCGTTATAGCAGCAGAGGGAAGGGATGCGGCTAAAGACAAAGCGGGAGCTTCATCATCGGAACCGAAGGTTGCTTCCAAGTCGATAATGTCGCGCAGCAACATTTTTCCGGAAACCAGGGCGTTGTGCCATCCGCTTAATGCTTTAATTGTCAAAGCGCTTTCGCATAAACCGCCGATCATCAGATCACGTCCGGCTTCAATGCGTTTTGCGATAGCGATTTCGCCTTCGCGAGACAACAACTCGACAGCGCCCATTTCCCGCAGGTACATACGCACGGGATCGTCGGTACGGCTGCTTTCCGTTTCGTCCAATCTGAAACCGTCATCGTCTTCGTTTTCTGTGGTTTCTTCGTCGGTTTCGTCGCTTTCGATCAGGTTGATTCCCATGTCGGAAATCATAGCCATAACGTCTTCAATTTGTTCGGACGATTCTTTTTCCGGCGGCAAAGCATTATTTAACTCGTCAACGGTAATGTAGCCGCGGTTTTTTCCTTTGTTAAGCAGTTTCTTTAAAGAAGCGCTGAGAGAATCCAGCAGAGCGTCTTCGGTATTGTCTGTCGGATTTAATTCTTCTTCGGCGTTGGAAGTATTCATATAAGATAGCCTTTACCCGTTATAGCCAAAAAATCGCATACAAAATCACCGGAAAAATTCCGGTTAATCTTGCACCTTTTAAGTGTTTGCGCCGTTTTTGTCAACAACTAAATCACAGAAAAGAAGTTTTTAATCCGATTCTTGTTCTTCTTTCAGCAGGTTTTGATACTGTTCCCACAGGCGGGCGGCTTCATCTTCCCGCGCGTCCGCAATTCTGTCGGCCAGCCGCTGTAATTCGATACGTAAAGCTTTTCTATGCATTCCGTTTATTAAGGCGGTTAAACCGTCTTTTGCTTCGTAAGGCATAATTTTTTTTCTGAGCAGCATTTCCAATTCGGAACTTAATGCGTCGTAAATTTCTTCATGCCCTGTTATGCGCAGATGCTCTTTTAAGCGTTCGGCGGAAATATCCGGATCGGAGCTCAAAGCTTCGGTCAATACCGTTAATTGTTTGCCCAGTTCGGAAGTGGGAGCATTCCAATCGGTCAAATCTTCCAGAAAATTGCCGCCAATGTCGGGATACAGCAGCAAATAGGCCAACAGCATACGGGTTTCGTTCAGATCTGCGGAT
>JAFVEJ010000088.1 GCA_017476085.1 Alphaproteobacteria bacterium | reverse complement strand
GCTTTTCCGGACAGATACTTTGAAATGAGAATCTGCGAACAGAATATGATCGGCGCCGCAGCCGGAATGGCGTTGACAGGGAAAAAAGCCGTTGCCTCAAGTTATGCCTGTTTCAATCCGGGGCGAACATGGGAACAAATCCGCAATGCCGTTTGCCTGGATAGAGCGGACGTTAAAATCGTCGGCGCGCATATCGGTGTCGGTTCGGGACGCAACGGCCCGACGCATCAGTCTTTTGAAGATATTGCGTTAATGACTTGCCTGCCGAATTTAGAAGTCTATAGCCCCGCGACGGAACAAGACGTCCGTCTATGCGCACGGGAAATACTGAACACAACAGATCCCGCTTATATCCGCCTGTCCGCGGAACTTTGTCCCGAACCGAAAGAATACCGTTGCCGGATCGACGGCTTGTCCCGGTTAAAACAGGGAACGGACATCGCCCTTATCGGTACGGGCGGCATACTGCGCAAAGCATTAAAGGCCGTTGATCTTTTTGAACAAACTTACTCTTTTCAGACTGCCGTTTTTAATTTGGTTCGTTTAGACTCTTTGAATGCTGATTTTTTCACCCCTTTAAAAAGCTTCAAAGCGGTTCTTTGTTTGGAAGAACACCAAATAAACGGCGGTCTGGCCTGCTTAATCGCCCCGTTTTTTACCGAATCAAAAGATTTTCCGCCTTTTTATCGTATGGGCGTTGATTTGCGTTTCGGAGCCTCTATGACTCCCGAAGATTTATATTCTTATTTAAATCTGTCCGAACAGGACATTTTTAACCGTTTGACGGAAATTGCCGTATGACCGAATTGGAACAAACCCTCTGCCGTTTAATCACCAGAAAAAAATTCCGCAAATGGGCTTTGCCTGACGATGCCTTACGGCGGATAAAAACCGCTCTTGCCGTTTGCGTGCCGGAAAACAAGCCGCTGAACTTTGTTTTTGAATTCGGCGGATATAAATTGTGGCGCTTGCCGTCCGCTCCGTATCCCGATTTGGCGGAAACGTATATGCTGCGTCACTATGCCGCTTATCTGAAACCGATTGCCGAAGCTTATCCGGCAGGCATAAATATGTATTTTGCCTCCGATGACTGCGTTGTCGAACGTATGAACAACATTAAGCCCGAAGCGTTGGAACTTTACGCAAACGCTTTCCGAAACTGTTTAAAACAAATCGAACCGGAATTGCCCGCCAATATCAAAATGTCTTATGTCCGTCTGGCGGAACTGTATCCGAACCGACAGGAACTGGAAGACGAGTTAAAAATCACGTTTGCCGACAATATGAAAAAATTTGAAACATGGTCGATTGAAAAAAAAGACCGCATGCTCAAACGCGCTCGTTTGAATTTCTGCAAGTCCGGCCCTTTGGCGGCAAAAGATTTATCCGACATATCGCCGGCGGAATACGATCGTCGCCTTATTGCCGGCGCGGTTTACCACGACGCGTTTGAAGACTGCTCCAAACGCAAAGAATTTGTTGTCGGAAAAGACAGGATTTTATTATTCTGCACCCCCATTCCCGAAGCGATCGCAATCGGCACGACAAAAGCTTCCGTCACAAAATTCTGGACAGGTGTCGGTGTGTTTGAAGACGGATTGGAAAAGGTCTTGTCTCCGTCCGCCTGGGAACAAAGACAAAAGGAAAAAGATTTATGACGAAAATCATTTCAGCCCCTGCGCGGCCGAAAGCGCACTACAACAACGCCGTCATAGCCGAAGGACGCCTGTTATTTATCGCAACTCAGCCTTCAATCGACTGGGAAACCGGCGAATTTCTGGACGGCGACATTTATTTTCAAACGCAAAAGGCCCTTGAAAACGTCGTTTACTTTCTCAACAAAGCGAACGCGACTTTGGACAACGTTGTCAAAATGGGGATTTTTTTGGCAGACATCAATGACTTTGACGCGATGAACGAAGTTTACAACCGCTTTTTTCCAGATCCGAAAACGGCGCCTGTCCGCTTCACATTGCAAACGCCCTTTCCGAACAAAAAAATCAAAGTCGAATTTGAAGCAATCGCCGCATGGCCCTAAAAAAAAGCCTTTGAAATTCAAAGGCTTTTTTTAAACATTGAAAAACTTTTTTCAGCGGCCGCGATTCTTTTTCAAATCAAAGAACGCACCCGCGCTCATCGTTACGCGAATGCTTGAAGACGAAGTTTTTTTCTCGGCAACGGGAGCATCTTTTACCGGCAAATCCTTATAGCTTTGATCCGGAGGCAATCCCATTTTTTGAAAACGGGCGGCAAAGTAAGCATCCGCCGTTTCAACCGTATCGCGGGATATCGTTATCTTATTTCCGACTTCCAAAACATCCTGTTTTTTTGCCCAATATTTTTCACCGTAAGCATCTGTGCATAAATCGTTCGTTATCGTCGCGGAAGAAACGGATTTGTTATGCATTCCTTTAACTCCGGAAGTCATTTCTCTCTTCAACGGATTTAGCTGATACTGTTCTTCATACGCCCGAACGATCGGCTCGTTATCATACCATCCCTCAAACGCCGCGCGCAAAACAGCGCCGTTTGCTTCTTTCTGTCCTTTCTGAACGAACGGAGCAACTTTGGCTACAACCGGCGCCGCGTTGGCATTCATTGCCGCCAGAGGTTCTTTCGATCCGGTTGCCGCCGCGTATTCAAGACACGCTCCCGCAGCCACGGCCTGCGCATCCGCTTCCATTGCCCGGGACAGCATAACGGAAGATTTCAAATCGTAATTTTCGAAATCGCAGTGATAGCCTTTCTCAAACTGGCAAGCATGCCGTGATTCATGCACCAATGTTGAAATCAGCGCTTTAGGAGAAAAACATGTGCTGAGCGTAATCGTTTTTCCGCTTTCGCTGGTGGCACCTTTGGCATTGAACATATTCTGAAATTTCAGTTTATATCCGGCAGCGCACGCTTGTTCCAAAACGCTTTTGCCCAGAGGGGAATTTTTAGCAACCTCATTAATAATGGAAATCATTTTTTTGGCCTCATGCGGCATGACAGCCATATCAAAATCAACCAAAGGTGGTTCTTTCGGCGCAGAATTATCATACGGATACTGCGCATAATATTCTGCAAACTCACGATAAAAAGCCATTTTATTTTTCCCTTTTCACAAACTGCGCGGGTAAATATTTTATACGATTTTCAAAAAAAATCAATCTGCAACGGCATATACCCAAAATTCCGGAATTATGTCCCGCATTACTCTTGGGACATAAACAGCAAACAACCTTCGTCAACACATTAAAAAAAGCCCTTGAAAATCAAGGGCTTTTTTTTAATGGTGCCGGTGCGGTGACTCGAACACCGGACCCACGCATTACGAATGCGTTGCTCTACCAACTGAGCTACACCGGCACGACAGAGTTCTTTATAGACGATTTTTTAAAAACTGCAAGCGTTTTTTTTAATCCTGGCGTTAAATATCCAGATTAACCACATTCAGAGCATTGTCCTGAATGAAATCGCGGCGAG
>JAFVEJ010000087.1 GCA_017476085.1 Alphaproteobacteria bacterium | reverse complement strand
TAAACAGAGAATCCAACAAAACGATCAATGCCACAACAGCAACAATCCCCAGACAAACTTTAACCTGCGGTTTCATTGATATTCTCCTATTTCTTGTTAATTTCCGGCAACGGAAGATACGGCACGACACCGCCGACTTTTTTATCAACGATCACCTTATCGACATGACCGTAAACGTCTTCCATTGTTTCCAAATACATACGGCGGGCGACCACTTCCTTATCCTTCAGATATTCTTCCAAAACGGAAGTAAAGCGGGCCGTATCCCCTTTTGCCTGATCAATCACCTGCGATTTGTACGCTTCCGCTTCGCTGATAATCCGAGACGCCTCACCCCGGGCGCGCGGCAGAATATCGTTGCGATAAGCTTCCGCTTCATTGCTCAGGCGTTCTTTATCCGCTTTGGCGCGCTGCACGTCGTTAAATGCGTCAATCACCTGAACCGGCGCGTCGGCTTTCGTCAACTGAACGGATGTTACCGCAATACCGGCTTTATACTTATCCAACAAAGACTGAAGCGTTTTTTCCGCGCGTTCCTGAACGCCTTTTCGATCATCGGCGATAATTTCCATAATCGGCGTCACCCCGATCGAATCGCGCATGGCGCTTTCAGCCGCCGTGCGCACCGTTGCTTCCGGGTCGCGGATGTTAAACAGAAAATCGCCGGCGTTTTTCACTTTCCATGTGACCGTAAAATTGACTTCGACGATATTTTCATCGCCAGTCAAAGCGATGTTTTCCGACTGAATATCACGAACGGGCATTCCTCTGCCGCGGCGAACGGGTTCGGAACGGAAACCGATTTCAATACGATTTTCACGCGACACATTCGGCGTCAAAACGGTTTCGATCGGATACGGCAAATGATAATGCAGTCCCGGCACCGTCGTATAAGCATATTTTCCAAAGCGCAGAACAACGCCCTGTTCCTGCGGCTGAACCTGATAAAATCCGCTCAAAAGCCACAGTAAAAAAACGACGGCGACAATTCCCCAAAAGCCTTTTTTGCCAAAACCGCCTTTTTTACCGCCGCCGTTCATAATATAGCGAACTTTATCCTGGCTTTTGCGCAGCAGCGCTTCTATATCCTGAGGATCCTGATCGTTCCGATTCGGCTGCCACGGATTGTTGTCATCATCGTTTGAATTGTCCCAAGGACTTTTTTTCTTCACCATTTTTCTATTCCTCTACTTCCAAAGCGGCCATCAATTCGTTGTATTCGCCTTTCATCAGGCCCGAATCTTCACGCGTCACCTTTTCGCCTTTGATCATACGGCGGACAACGTCCAACCCTTTGCGGGACAAATGAGTCCCGCCCAAACCGTGCTGTTCAAAAGCTTCCGTCGCCAACGGCACCCATTTGCGGCACATATCCAAAATCACGTTTGCATAGTCCCGAATTTCTTTCTGCGCATGAGATTCCGCGCGCAGAGACAAGAAATGAAACAAATTATGCAAATCCGTTTTCCAATACCACTGTGTGTAAACACTGACCGGCAGATTCATGCGCGCTAACTCTCTGGCCAGCCCTTTGCGGTTTTCGTCCTTGCGCGTGCCGTCCGGATTTTCGTTCAGCATATATTCGTAATCATCATAGCATTTCAAAGCGTCCGTTTTTAAAATATTGAACACTTCTTCGGCTTCGGCCATCGAAAGCGTTTCACCGCGCCCCTGATGATTCTGCGTTGACTGCGCAGCCATATCTTCAAATCTCGGAAAATAAAACTCGCGATCCAAAATCGAATAACGGGCGGAATATTCGTTAATGCTAGCCGTTCTGTGACGCACCCAGTGACGGGCGACAAAAATCGGCAGCTTGACATGCAATTTGATTTCGCACATTTCAAACGGCGACGTGTGACGGTGACGCATCAGATAATTGATCAACCCTTTATCCTGCGACGACTGTTTTGTTCCGCGGCCGTACGACACGCGCGCCGCCTGAACAATAGCGGCATCATTGCCCATATAATCAATCACGCGGACAAAACCGTGATCCAGAACGGGAAAAGGTTTATACAGGATTTCTTCAAAAGCGGGGACTGTCGGGCGCTTCGTCATATATGCGGCCGATGTCAACTCTTCGATTTCCTGTTTTTGGGTTTCGGTCAGTTCAATAAAAAACCTCTGCTGAACAAAAAAATACTGTCGGCAGTTTAATTCAGTCCGGCCGAAAGCGCAACTCATGAATCATTTAAAGCCCTTGCGAAAGTTAATTTCTGCCTTATAATAGGAAGTGCCGGATTTATCCGGCTATGATGCTAAACGCTTTATGGAATAGGCGTAGCGGACCCGGGGGCGGTACCCGGCGTCTCCACCATACGGGGACGAAACAGGATCGACGCGCGTAGTAAAGGTAAAGTTTGCATCCGGCATTGTACCGCCGTTATCGGGCTGTAATTTTAAATGCGAATGATAATCGCACTCAGGTTGCTCTCGCTGCGTAATGCGGCCGGATGACCGAACTTAATCCCCGGGGCTTGAGCGCTTCGGGTGGGGCGGGGACTTGCCTAGCAACAGAAGTGTCCCGTTATTTTATTTAATTCAGGGATAATCTGATGACCGAAATTTCTTACGAACGTCTGGTTGAAAAGGCTTTGCTCCGCGTCGTTCATGACGCTTTGGAATCTGCGGAACAACACGGATTGGACGGCAATCACTTTTACATCACGTTTCAGACAAACCGGGATGATGTGATTTTGTCCGAACGGCTTAAAACCGCTTACCCCGAGGAGATGACCATTGTTCTTCAGCATGAATATTACGATTTGAAAACAGAGGAAGATAAATTTTCCGTCACGCTCAGTTTTAATAACGTTTCCGAAAGAATTACCGTTCCTTTCGACGCCGTTGCGCGTTTTGCAGATCCGTACGCGCAATTCGCATTGACATTTACGCCCGAAAAACAAACTGCCGCTCCGAAACCGAAAAAAGAAAAAGAAACGAAAAACACTTCGGAAAACGTCGTCAGTCTCAGCGCTTTCCGCAAGAAAAAATAAAATGCTGTTCCCCGCTCCCGCCTCCTTCCGTCCCGTTGCCGCCGGAACCGTTTCATATAAAGACGGATATTTGTACGTTCCCGCGACTATTTTTGAAAACTTGGCCTTTGAAGCCTTTAAAG
>JAFVEJ010000086.1 GCA_017476085.1 Alphaproteobacteria bacterium | reverse complement strand
TCATTTTTACGTCCGTATCAAAAAACACCTCCCACTGCGGGCGTTCGGGCGCGACAAACTGCACAAAACGGGCACTGTCGGGTTTGATTTCCGGACGAACGGTTTCAATTTCATATTTTTGCCTGCGCGTCATTGCCGCGCCGGATAAAGCCGTTAATCCAGGATTAACCGTAATTCTATAAGCCGTTGCGGTTTTCATGCGGTCTTTTTCGCCTAAAACACAGGCTAAAGAAGTTTGATTCAGCCAACGCCACTGACAGTTCAAAGCCGGCTTGATTTTTATGGGAATTTGATCCGCCGTGCGTTCCATCTCGCCTAAGGGCACAACCGGTTGATTAAATTCAAAAACAATTTTATCCGCATTTTTAATCCCTTTTCCCTGAGGGACTACCCGTACAACCGACAATTCCGATTCGGCCGCCGATACGGAAAACGAAAAAAGCATTAAAACGAACAGAAAAAATTTTTTTGACATTTGACCGCCCCTCGTGTTCTGATCAAAACAAGAAAATATAATAGCTAAAAACAATGGCAATGACCAGACCGAAATCACTTATAAAATATCTTGCCGTTTTGACAGCCGCGGCTTTTATTTCATACAGAATCAACATTCGGCAAGTCGTTGTGGACGGAGACACTCTAATCATCGGCCGGGAAAAAGTCCGTTTCAACGACATTGACGCTCCCGAAACCAATCAAATCTGCACCTGCAAAGGAAAACAGATAAAATGCGGCGTTGAATCAAAAAGCGTCTTGGCTGATTTAATCGGATTAAACAGGGTTTTCTGCAAATCATCACAGCGGGATATATACGGGCGTTTGTTGGCCGATTGCTTTATCACGAAAAACGGAAACGAAATCAGTCTGAACGCCTTAATGGTTCGCGCGGGCGCAGCCGTTGTAACGTCCAAAAGCAATGCAGTTCTGCTGCGGGAAGAATCAAACGCCATCCGGCAGAAAAAAGGGATTTGGGGATGCGAAGATTTTCAAATGCCTTCAGATTTTCGAAAGTCCGTTCAAAATAACCGTTCTATTTGAGTCAATGGCTTACCGGACCGATTAAAAACGGAATCCGGATTTTGTGTCGAAAATACATAACTGCCGAAAACCATCATCACGATTGTCATCAACGTCAATCTTAATGAAGAAGCCGAAGTCATCAGCAATCCTCCCGTCATCAGCATAACGGCCGACTGAGCGATCAGTTCCGGAAAAGCGCCGCCGTGATTAGCGGCTATAAACAAAACAAACGCTCCGACCAAAACAAACAGCGGGAAAGCGACATCTTTCCAAATATCCTGCGCCGTTCTTTCCGCGCCTTTCGGTCTGCACAACAGCGATAACATAACGAAGCAAAGATACAGCAGACCGGTCCGCCCCGAAAGTCCGATTCCCATTCCGATCAGGGCTCCCGCGCCCAAAAATCCGAAAAACATTTTAAGACCGAAAGTCTCCAAATTTTCAAAGGCCATACACAAACAAACCGTATTAAGCACTAAAACGGCAAACAACTGAGGCCACATCATAGAATACGGAAGAAAAGATAAAACAAACGACGCCGTGAAAACAACTGCGGCCAAAGGCTGCAATTTGATCGCTTTTTCCAAAATATCTTTGCGTATTTTCGGAAAAAAGCCGCAAATCAAAATCGCAAGCAAATGTACCGCTATGATCGTTCCGGATAAAAAGCCCGTTGTTTTTTTTCCGAAACCGAGCCAAAAAGTCATACCGGTTCCGAATGGCAGAAATGACCAAAACAACGTAAGAATTTTTTGTTTTATCATTCTTTTTTTACTTTCATAAAAAATCAAAAACCGAAGTAATTTTAACGACCTTTTATTTTTTTTGTCTTAAAAATTAAAAAAACTTTATAAAAGGCGCGGCAGATGTCATTTCCTTTTTCTTATCCGACAGAATGCGAAACCGGAGGATACAACGAACTTTTAGCCGAAAACGGAGAGATTCGTCCGCATTGGCGCAACTTTTTTGATGCCGCCGTACAGGAAGGAAAAGAAAAGATCGCCTTCTATGCCGAGCAAACAGCGCGATTGATGAGCGCCGACGTGCTGACCGCCAATGTTCCCCATAAAAACCTGCACGGCGTCATCCCTTTCATCCTGCCTCACGAAGAATTTGAAACGCTTCGCGCCGGATTGATTCAACGAGCGGAACTGATTAATAAAATGTTGGCAGATTTGTACGGTGAACAGAAACTGATAATGCAGGGAATCCTGCCGCCCGAAACCGTTTTCGGAAATTCCGCTTACCTGCCGGCTCTAAGAAACATTCAACCGGCGAACGGTGTGTTTTTGCAGGAATATGCCGTTGACGTGGAACGCGCGCCGGACGGACGATTTTGGGTCGTAGCCGACAAAACGCAAACTCCAGAAGGCGTCGGACTGGCAATAAAAAACAGACAGGTGCTTTCCCGTGTTATGCCGGACATTTATGCCAAAGCCGCTCCGGCAAGAATATCCGACTTTTTGGAAGCGATGCGTCGGCAGCTGTTTGCATGCGCGCCCGTAAAAGACAAAACCAAAATTCCTTTAATCGTTCTTTTGAGCGGTTCCGTAAAGAAAAAGCTTTCTTTTGAAGAAGCCTTCTTCGCGCGCAGTCTGGGAATCAGTTCGGTTGATCCGGCGGATCTGAGCGTACGCGAAGATCGGGTTTATTTGAAAAATGTTGACGGATTAAAACCGATTGACGTAATCCTGCGCCGCATAGACGATTCTTTGTGTGATCCTTTGGAATTAAACGGATCCACTTTATTTGGCGTAGCCGGTTTAACCGAAGTCGTCCGACAAGGTCATGTCGCTCTGATTAATCCGTTAGGGTCGGGATTGGCTGAAATTCCCACGTTGAAAGCTTTTATCCACGGCATCAGCCGTTTCTTTAACAAAACGGATTTGCTGCTTCCCAGCATCGCGGCCTGGTGGTGTGGCCAGTCTGCCGAAAAAGAATACGTTCTGAAACATTTATCCGAACTGAAAATATATGATTTGCACGGCAATAAAGTTACTCCGAGCAAAGAAGAAATTGAGGAATGCCCTGAAAAATTCACCGCACAGGAATGCATTAACGCCTCCCTCACCCCCGTTTTGCAAAACGGCATTCTTGTCCATGCCCGCACACGCCTGCGTTTTCATTTGATTTACGAAAACGGCTCCTATCGGGTTCTGTCAGGCGGATTGGCATTTACACAGACAACCTCTTCTTCCGGCCTGCGCGACATTTGGATCGAAGACATTAAAAACACGAAAGAAAACCCGAACATCATTCAAACAAGCGCCGCCGCAAAACCGGTTCGAACCACTTTTGAATTAACCAGCCGCATCGCCGATAATATGTTTTGGCTCGGAAGAAATCTGGAAAGAAGTGAACAGTTGGCGCGTTTGCTGAGAATTACGATCGAAAGAGCGACGGGGGGGCCTGAAATACCGGAACCCAACGATGCAGCGACACTGTTTTCCGTTCTGGCTTTGATCGGCCATTTGCCTTTCAAAGATTATCAAGACCCCGTTATTCAAAAAGATTCTTTAAAATCCCTGCGGGAAATTATGGTTTCGCCCGACTATGGTTTCGGACTTTATTTCCTGTTTTCACGATTAACAGAAATGGCGGATTTGCTTCATGACCGTTTATCAATGGATACCTGGGAATTGTTTACGCAGCTGCTTCCTTTATTGCCGGAAAAAAACGCAAATTATCAGGTGCTTCTAAATCGTTTAAACGCTCTGATTTTGCGTCAAAGCGCTTTAAGCGGTCTGATCCGCGAAGATATGACCCGGGATCACAGCTGGCGGTTTATGGAAATCGGCCGCCGTTTGGAAAGAGGAATGCAAATTCTAAACCTGCTTTCCGGCATTGAATACTGCGCTCGAAACGGTTTCAACGCTTCTTTGGAAACGGTATTGGAAACGCTGGACAGCCGTATGACATACCGCGTGCGTTATATGGCCGTACCGACGCTTCCTCTTGTTTTCGATCTGTTGATTTGCGATGACGGCAATCCGCGAGCCTTGATTTATCAGGTATTAAAATTACGACAGAACATATCCGTTTTGGAAAAAGAAAGCCGTATGCCCGGTTTATTTTCAAAAGAATTAAGCCTTTTGGAAAAAATGATCCCGCAAATCAAAAATATAAACGTGATGACTTTAGCGGATCAAACCCGTTCGCTTGATGAAACCGTCTGCGTTGATCCCGCTTTCAGCCGGCTGATCAAATCTTTTCGCGCTCAGCTGCAGGAATTTTCCGACACTTTGACCCTGTCCTGTTTTGTCCACGCCGCCTCGACACGTCAGGGACCGACATACAGCAAAGGAAAAATAAAATGAGCGTCTCTTATCGCGTCAGACACAAAACCGTTTACGGATACAGCTGTCCGGTCACGCTGTCCCATCATCTCGCCCGGTTAAAACCGCGGGAAACGTCTTATCAACACATTGTTTCCTCCGACATTTCCGTTATGCCTGTTCCGGCCTTTGAACGAACGGGAACGGATGCATTCGGAAACACGACTTCGTTTTTCATTGTCGAAACGGCACACAATGAAATGAGCATTGTTTCGGATTTTACCGCAGAAATTACCGCCCCCGTTTATCCGGAGCCGACAAAAACGCTTTCTTGTACGGAAACCATAGAGCTGCTTAAACATCCCGATATTCCCGAATTGCTGGAAGCAAGCCTGATGACCCGCCCGTCCTGTTTTATTCCTTTAACTTCGGGAATTAAAGAGTATGCCGCCGTTTCCTTTTTTCCCGACCGCCCCGTACTGGAAACCGCCGAAGAAATTATGCGGCGGATTTATCAGGATTTTAAATACGATCCCGCAGCGACCAGCATTGCCACGCCGATTGATCAAACTTTAGCGATGAAGCGCGGCGTATGTCAGGATTTTGCCCATGTCGGCATCGCCTGCCTGCGCAGTTTCGGTTTGGCCGCCAGATATGTCAGCGGTTATATTCGCACACATAAAAAAGCCGAAAAAGAATATCAGAGCGACATTGAAATGATCGGCGGAGACGCTTCTCATGCTTGGTTTTCCGTTTATGTACCCGACTTTGGTTGGGTTGATTTGGACCCGACAAACAATATGTATATACAATCGGAACACCTAACCGTCGGCTGGGGGCGCGATTTTGACGACATGAGCCCCGTCAAAGGCATTATGACCGGCGGCGGCAGACATACCGTCAGTGTTGATGTCGCCGTTTGCCCCTTAAACGGCGGGTAGGCAAAAATTGCCTACTAATATATTGAAAAATTTATATTTTTTTGTTTTCAGCGTTCTGGTTTTATGCTATATTTAAAATAAGGTGGGGCTTACGCCTTGTCCGCGTTAAAGGAGAATTGCTATGAAAACAATGCCTTATAACCTGACGATTCCGACAACGCCTTCGGTTCAAACGGCTTTGCTGCAATCAAAGTCATTAACCGACATTCATGATAAAAGCACCGTCGCTTTGACTTCGGGGAAAAAGATCAACACCTCCTATGACAATTCGACGCTTTTTTTCAAAGATATGCGTTTGAGCGAACGGGCACAGGAACTGAACAGCGTTTTAGACGGATTGACAAACATTGTTTCGACTTTGACGTCAACCAGCAATTCCATTGATACGATTATGGGGCTGCTTGCTCAGGCAAATGCGGCGGCCAATTCCGCCATAGACGGACAAAACTATCTGGCCAAACTAACAGGCTCAAACTATAAAGTCACGCCCGACACGATTTTGTCCGACCTGCCGTCAGTCAATGCGGGAGATGAAATAGTGCTCCGAACGGGAGATGCCGATAAAATGGAATCTCAATATGTTATCAATAAAGATAAGACCTTGGACGATTTGAACATCGTTCGCGGCGATGAATTTAAAATTAAAATCGGAAACGAAGACTGGATTTCGCTGACAGTCATTGATGAAAACATGACCGTATCAGACTTTTTGGGACAAGTGTATGCGCGCAACCCCGGCGGCAATTTTCAATTTGACATTACGGATCAAAAACTGACCGTTTCCACGACGGATCGTTCCCCCATTATAATGCAGGGCGTTGTTGCCACGGCTTTGGGATTCGACTTGTCAACGACACATACCGTTTCAATCGGCAGCAACTGGACCGTTCGAACATTGACGCAGGCTTTTTCGGAAATCGACGGCGTTTCGGCAATCGTCAATTCCGAAGGACGTCTTGAAGTTTCTTCTATTTACGGAGATAACCTGATCATTGATGATTTAACGGGACAATCGGCTTATTCCTTTGGTCTGGCCGGATGTGATGACGGCGGTTCAAATACGATGAAAACCTATGCCGATCAATATAATGAAATTTTAAAACAGATTAACAATATCGTCGCAGACAGCCGGTTTAACAGCATCAATCTGCTGGAAGGAGATTCCATTCGCGCGATCTTTGATGAAAAAGGAAAAGACATACGCTCTGTCAACGGCGTTAAAATGGACTCCCGGTCTCTCGGGCTGTCCGAAGCCGTCGGCGATTGGCAAAACAAAGAAGACATTCAAACAACGCTGGATGAAATTCAAAACGCCATTTATCAGGTTCGATCGGCGACAAACAAATTCGATCGGGCGTCTTATATGATTCAGTCCCGCGATTCTTTTCTGGATACGATGGCCGACACCTGTCTGACCGGCGCGGAAAAACTGACTGCGGCGGACTTAAATGAAACGGCCGTTCAAATTTTAGCCGCCGAAACGCAAAAAGAACTGGTAAATAACGTGATAAGCATTACAATGGATACGAATGCCAGCGTTTTATCTTTATTTTAGACATTAAGGAATCTCCATGCCGTTAAAAATTGAACTGAAACCGGGCGAACGCTTGATTGTCGGCAATGCCCTGATTACAAATGACAACGAACGCGTCAAATTGTTTATTGAAGGCAATGTTCCCATTTTGCGCGAAAAATACGTTCTGACGGAAAAAGAAGCCGATACGCCATGCAAAAAAGTTTATTACATTTTGCAGGAAATGTACCTGGCCAAAGATCCGACCGTTCTCCATCCCGAATATTTTTCGCGCATTGCGGAAATCACACAGGCTGCGCCGAGCTTTGCTCCGGCGATTGATGAATTGAACGCGGATATTCTCGGCGGCGATTATTATTCGGCTTTAAAACACATGATGGCTCTGATCGAAAGAGAAGCCGAACTTTTGGACCGCGCCAAGGGATAATAAAGTCGATCCGTCCGAAAACCTCTCTTTATTAATGAAAAGAGAGGTTTTTCCTTTATCCGAAAAGAATAAAAAAAAGCTTTATATTCCGTAAAAAAACAGTATATTGTAAAATCGAAAATGAAGGATCACAAAAGAAGGATTTTTGAAATGCATTTGTACTGTCCTGTCTGCGATAAAGAGTACCCGCTGGAAACAACCGCTCTTTTCTGTCCGGAAAGCACGGAAAACGGTGTGCATCCTTTAATTAAAAGGGAAGATCCTTCCGAATTAGCCCGCGTTTTTCCGACGACTTTGACCAAACGCTGGAACGATAAAAAATTGCCGTTCAGCGTTTTTCGCGAATTTATGGCCAGCTACCAGCTCGCGGCAGAACATGGCAAAGCGTCCTGGTGGGTGGAACGCGTTTTGGCGTTATCAGACGCCTGCGAAAGAATGACCGGCCGCGGTTTTATCCGGACCCCCGAACTTCAGGCTGATGATCTGGCGCAGGCGATAGATCTGCCCAAAGGTTCTCTTTTTGTTAAAAATGAAACGCTGCAGCTGATGGGATCGCACAAATCCCGCCACTTTGCCGGCGTCATAATGCATTTGGAAACCTTGCGCGAAATCGGCGACGACCCTTCGGCGGAAAAGAAAACGCTGGCTATTTATTCGCAAGGCAGCGCACTGACGGAAGCCGCCGCTGTCGCCGGAGCCGCCGGATATAAATTATACGCCTTCGTCCCCGAACAAACGGAGCAGGATGTCGTGTCCGTTTTAACCAATCTGGGAACAAAAGTCGTTAAAATCCACAACGAATCTCAGGAATCGAATATCGAGCTTTGCCGTCGGCGTTACCAAGAAGCGCTGAAAAAGTTTGATTGGCTCCCTTTGACGCCTTACGGTCATGATCTGTGGTCCGCCGTTGAAGGCGCCGAAACAATGGAATATGAATTTTTATTCAATCAGTATTTGATTGACGCTCCGTTGGACGTCCAAGTCGTTCAGGTCGGCGGCGGCAGCCTGGCTAATGCCGTGGCCAGCGCCAATTCCTTGTTTAAAAGTTTGGATATTATTCGTAAATTGCCGCGCTTGTATACATGCCAAACGACGGATTGCTATCCTTTGGCGCAAAGTTACTTTTTGGTGCTGCGCGAATTGGGACGCGAAGGCGTTGTTACTTTGCCGCCGGAATTGGCAATGTTGTTGGAAGGTGCTTTTGACGCGAAAGACCTGATGGAAAACAATTTGGGACAAATCAAAATGACTGCGGGATTAATCGCGGAAATGTATCCCAAAATCCAAGACGATATGGAAGCCGTTTTTACAAAAGTCGGCAAAAACAGAAATGAATTTTTCAAAGCTTGGACATCGGAAGAAAACGTCTTAGGCGCTCCTGTCAACAACAGAACCTATGATGGTTTGGAAATTGTGCGTCATATGATCATTTCCGGCGGACTGCCTTTGATTGCGGATCCGAATGAATTGGAAAAGGCTCAGGAATTAGCTCTGAATAAAACGGGAATTGAATTATCCGTTGTCGGCAGCGCGGCTTTGGCCGGCCTGCGTCTTTTGGTAAAAAACAAGCTTGTCAGTCAGGGAGAACACTGCGGAATCTTTTTCACCGGTACCAAAACAGACAGCCATAACCTGCCCGTCGTCCAGAACAGAGTCATCTTATTGGCGGAAAACGAAGATATATCCAAACTTTCCGAATAAAAACAGTTTCAGATTAAAACAGAACTGTAAAAAAGCATTGATAGGAAAAGCAGCCAAAACACTACTTGTGTAAACAGGCTGCTTTTTCTTTTAGAGAACGGTCTTTTTCGCCTTGACATCTTAAACGTTTTCAATGACGACACGTTCGGCAATAATACGACCGCTTTCTTTATTTTTGGAAAACGCGACATTTAGCTTTTCCCCTTCTGTAATATCTGCAAATTGAGCCGTATTTTCCGCACCTTCCGCCGTCGTCAGCCACATAAATTTAGTCGTCGGGGCGACAGCCATTTCCATTAAAATATTTCGATCCAAAGCCGATCTTAATTGGAAAGTCCGCGTTTCATAATCAACGGAATCCACTGTTCCTTTGACTTTCAGAACAGGGATTTGAAGCTTTCCGTCCTTATGCAGTTTATATAATCCGACGCTGCCTAAAGCGGCTAAAGCGCCCAAAACAAATCTTTTCATGCTTTTTCTCCTTATAAAATGACAATAATCATTATAAGAACAACTCCGATCGACAGATATCTGCCCAATCGGTCAAAAGCACATAAAAATCGGTTATCTGCCTTCTTTCATAAACTGAATCTTGTAGAGTTGCGCATATATCCCGTCACGGGTCAGCAATTCTTTGTGCGTTCCGGAATCCACGATTTTTCCTTCATTGAAAACATAAATTCTGTCCGCATTCACCACCGTTGACAACCGATGCGCAATCACAACGGAAGTCCGACCTTTCATCAATATTTCCAAAGAATCCTGAACAATTTTCTCAGATTGAGAATCCAAAGCGGAAGTCGCCTCGTCCAGCAACAAGATCGGCGCGTTTTTCAGCATCGCCCGCGCGATCGATATCATCTGCCTTTGCCCGCCGGAAAGCCCGCTGCCCTGTTCGCCCAACAGCGTGTCGTATCCGTCTTCCATTTGGGAAATAAATTTGTCCGCAGCGGCGGCTTTAGCGGCTTCAACAACTTGTTCGTCCGTAGCGTCGGGCGAACCGTAACGAATGTTGTTCTTGATCGTGTCGTTGAACAAGATAACATCCTGCGACACATAAGCGGTATGCTTGCGCAGGCTTTCCAAAGTGACCTGGGAAATATCCTGTCCGTCAATCAGAATGCGCCCTTTTTGCGGATCGTAAAAGCGCGGCAAAAAATTGATCAGCGTCGATTTGCCCGACCCCGAATGCCCGACCAGAGCGATCGTCTGCCCCGGTTCCGCCTTTAAAGAAACATCTGTTAAAACGGGATGTTCCCCGTCATAGGAAAAGCTGACGTTTTCGACTTCGATTTTTCCTTCGGAAACGACTAAATCCTTTGCGTTTGGAGCATCTTTAATTACCGGTTCGATGTCCAGCATCGAAAACAACCTCTGCATCGAAGCGACCCCCATCTGCATACGCATATGCAGACCGGCGACGTTTTTCATCGGCTTATACGCGGCAACAATCGCCAACAAAAACACCATAAAGTTTCCGGGGCTCATATTACCCTGCATAATCTGATAACCGCCGTATCCCAAAGTGGTCGCCATCGCGATTCCGCCGAAAAATTCCATTAAAGGACTTTGCAAAGCGTGCAGACAAGCCATTGAAAAGGCCAGTTTGTTCATTTTGACGATCGTGTTGTTCAATTCGTTGAATTCGCGATTTTCCATGCAGTAGGATTTAACAATTTTAATGCCTTTAAAGCTTTGCGTCAGCTGATTGAAAAATCCTTCGTTCGCTTCCTGATTGCGCTTTGTTTTTTTGCGCATTTTACGCCCGCATAGCACAACGGGATACACGCCCAAAGGAAAAACAAAGAAAACGACGCATGCCATTTCCAACGACTGGAAAAACATCAAAACGACCAAAAAGACAACGGAAGCCGTATCTTTGACAAACGTTGTCAAACTGTTCAAAACGGCGTCTTTGACCATTGCCACGTCGGAAGTGAAACGCGTGATGATTTCTCCGGTGGTGTGAGCCTGAAAAAAGGCATTGTCCATACGGATCAGACGCTTGAAGATATCACGCTGCATATCGGCGATCACACGGATCGACAGCTTTGTCATCACCAGAACCTGAGTATAGGTAAACACGCCTTTAAGGAAATACAGCCCTAAAATCGTTAAACCGATAACGCCCAAAGAATCTTTGTTTTTATCAATAAAGACTTCGTCGAAAATGGGTTTGAGCTGACGCACCAGAAGAGCGTCAAAACTGGCCGCGATCAACATCAGAAAAACCGCTAAAACCAACCACCGCCACTTGTCCGCGACATAAGTATTCCAGACACGCTTGTACATCAGCATGTTTTCTTTGGTTAATTTCGGCAGATCTTTACTTTTTTTTATAAACGCCATTTTGCCCTCATTTTCAAAAGTCGAGCTAAAATAGCATTAAATCCTTTGATACGTCAAAGCTTAATGCGGGTAAGCGGCTCTTTTTAAGCGGTCGTTGATCGCCAGACCGAGGCCGAACGTCGGGATCGGCATCACCGCGATGCCTTTGTACTTCGGGTCGTCCAACAGGCGCATATAGGCGAACAGATGCGATGCGGCTTCTTTCAAATCGCCGGAAGGACTGAGATTCAATGTCGCCTTTTCCGTTTTACCGAACGCCAGAAAAGCTTCCCCTTTCTCCGGTTCAAGCGCGTTCAAACGCACCGGCAGGCGCGGCGCGTAATGCGACAGCATCTGTCC
>JAFVEJ010000085.1 GCA_017476085.1 Alphaproteobacteria bacterium | reverse complement strand
GACGCGCAGCCATCAGCTTCGTCGCCATACCGCCTGTGCCGACGGAAGAGCCCGCGCCGTCCGCCATTGCCTCGATTTCAGGAGTCAGCTTTTCAACGACGGGAATCAGTTTCGCGGTCGGGTCTTTGCGCGGATTGGCCGTATAAAGCCCTTCAATGTCGGAAAAGATGACCAGTGCGTCCGCGCTGGCCATTTGAGCAACGCGCGCCGCAAGCCTGTCATTGTCGCCGACTTTGATTTCCGATGTCGCGACCGTGTCATTTTCATTGATCACGGGAATTGTTCCGATATCTAACAAAGTATTCAACGTGTTACGCGCGTTCAGGTAACGTTTGCGGTCTTCCGAATCGTCTAAAGTCAATAGAATTTGCGCGACTTTCAACCCGCGTTCGGCCAGCACTTCCTGATAATAATGCGCCAGCCTGATCTGTCCGACCGCCGCCGCCGCTTGTTTTTGCGGCAATAACAGCTTTCCTGCGGGCAGGCCCAACGCTCTGCGCCCGACGGCAACCGCGCCCGAAGTTACGATAATGATTTGCTGGCCGCGTTCCCGCGCCGTCAGAATGTCGTCCGCCAAAGCGTTCAGCCAGGTGTTTTTGACTTGCCCCGTTGTTTCATTGACTAACAGGGAAGAGCCGATTTTTAAAACAAGCCGCTTGGCTTTTAAAAGAGGAGTCTTAGTCGTCATGGTCGTCAAAAGCGCTGATTTCCGGTTGAACTTTTCTTTGGGTGCGCAACTCTTCCACAAAAGGCAGCAACTTGCGCAGGACTTCCGTCGTTCCGGTATGCGCGACGGCGCTCATCAAAAGAGGTTTTTTACGGCAGGCTTTCTGTAATGCTTTTGCTTTTTCCTCAATTTCCGATTCGGTCAGGGCATCCGTTTTGTTTAAAACGACGATTTCCTTTTTGCTCGCCAGTTTTGGAGAATAGAGCTTTAATTCTTTACGAATTGCTTTGTAGCGTGCGGCAACGTCTTCTTCCGTACCGTCCACCAAGTGCATCAAAACGGCGCAGCGTTCGACATGTCGCAGAAAGTGATCGCCCAAACCGATGCCGTCGTGCGCGCCTTCGATCAATCCGGGAATGTCGGCGATCAGCATTTCATCGTCGTCGATTTTGGCTATGCCCAGGTTCGGGTGCAGAGTCGTAAAAGGATAGTCCGCGATTTTCGGTCTGGCCGACGTGACGGCTGACATGAAAGTGGATTTGCCGGCGTTCGGGAAACCGACCAACCCGACATCGGCGATCATCTTTAATTTCAGCCATACCCACATTTCTTCTCCGGGCTGCCCGGGATCTGCACGTCGGGGAGCTTGGTTGGTTGAGGTTTTAAACATTGCGTTGCCGTAACCGCCATCGCCGCCTTTCGCAATCGTGAAACGTTCGTAAGGCGTGGACATATCTTTAATGACGGTTTCGCCGTCGTCGGCGACGATTTCCGTTCCGACGGGGACTTTGATGATCAGGTTTTCGCCTTTGCGTCCGAAACGGTCTTTGCCTTCGCCGTTGTGTCCGCGTTCTGCCTTGAAATGCTGCTGATAGCGAAAATCAATCAAAGTGTTTAGATTCGGGACGGCTTCGAAAATCACGTCGCCGCCGCGTCCGCCGTTTCCGCCGTTCGGACCGCCGAATTCGATATACTTTTCACGCCTGAACGCGCAACAGCCGTTTCCGCCGTCGCCGGATTTAAGGTAAATTTTCGCCTGATCCAGAAATTTCATCGATTCGTTTCCCTGTTTTGAGACACAACAAAGGGGAATGGTATACCACTCCCCTTTAAAATAAAAGCTTTTTAGCCGAAAACGTTATTCCGTAACGACAGAAACATAAACTCTGTCGTCGGCTTTGCGTGTAAAGGCAACGCGGCCTTCCGCTGTGGCAAAAATCGTGTGATCACGGCCCAAACCGACATTTTCACCGGTGCGATATCTGGTTCCGCGTTGACGGACAATGATATTGCCCGGAATAACCGCCTGACCGCCGGATTTTTTCAAACCCAAACGTTTGCTTTCGGAATCGCGTCCGTTTCTGGTGCTGCCGCCTGCTTTCTTATGAGCCATAGTAAATCTCCTTACCTTTGAAAAATTTAACTATTCAGCGATATCCGTGATCTTGACGATCGAGATATACTGACGATGACCGTTTTTACGGCGATAGCCCTGACGACGTTTTTTCTTGAAAACGATAACCGTATCGTCACGGGTCTGCTTGACGACTTTAGCGGAAACTTTGGCGCCGGCAACCGTCGGCGTGCCGATTTTTTCATCTAAAGCAAGCACATTGTCAAATGTCACAGTGGAGCCGACTTCCGCGTTGAGCTTTTCAACTACGATTACATCGTCTTTTGCGACCTTATACTGCTTGCCGCCTGTCTTAATAACTGCGAACATTTCATCACCATCTTAGAAAATCTATACCGAAAGCGGAATCGCTTCCGCTTTAAAGAGAGCTTTTTATAGCCAGAAATTTAAGGATTTGTCAACAGGATATTTGCTTTTTTCCATATTTATTTTCTGTCGGGATGGATTTGCAGGGCAAATTTTTGAGCCAAACGGGAAAACGGCAAAGATTGTACCCAGACTTTACCGGGGCCGCGCAATATAGCAAAAAACACACCTGAACCGCCAAAAACCTGCGATTTCAGATTGCCTGTGGACTGAATGTCAAAATAAACGGAAGGCTGAAAAGCGACTAAACAACCGACATCTACCTGTATGGCTTCATATTGATCCAACTCGATTTCGGCAATGGATCCGCCGGCATGAATGAAAACGACTCCGTTTCCTGTCAGCCGCTGCATAATAAAACCGCCGCCGCCAAACAGAGCGGTCAGAATCTTTTTCTGAAAATAAATGCCGATTTCAACATCGGATTGAGCACATAAAAAGCTGTCCTTTTGACAAATTATTTCTCCGCCGAAACTGCTTAGAGAAACGGGAGTGATTTTTCCGGGATACGGAGCGGAAAAAGCAACTCGGGCGCTTTTCCGATCGGATTCGTTTGAAAAAACGGAAAGAAATGCCCTTTCGCCGGATAAAACGCGTTTCCCGGCCCCCATCATACGGCCGAGAAAACCTTTATTCTTATTGCCGCTGAGCTGTGCTTCCAACGTAACGTCATTGTCTTTGTAAATCATGGATCCCGGTTCGGCAATTACGGATTCCTGTGGAGCGAGGTCAATTTCAACATATTGCATATCATCCCCATGGACTTGGAACGACAAGCCGGAATCAAAGTAAGCCGTTGTCGGCGGGGGAATGTCCGAAACAGCGTTTAAAACAGAAAATTTATTTGCAGGCATCCAACCGGCCATTCCTTCACGCCAAACCAAGCTGTTTTGATGCTGATGAATAAAATCAATCGTTTCTTCTGTAGAGAATGGGCCATATTGGCGTGTGTTGAATAAACAATACCACATCGAAAGAGAGCTCCTTTTATTGTTTTAATATTTTCGCAACAGCGTCGTGCCGACACGTCTGTTGCGGGGATTTCTGGCGATCAAATGCTCGATATAACGTCCCTGGAACAAAGTGATGTTATATTGTTTTGCAATTTTAAGAGCCTCTTCGTCATCAATGCGACAGAGAATGGCTCTGTTGGATCCGATGTTTAACAGTTGATCGGTCAGCTCCGGGTCTTCTTTTAGGGCAAGCGGCAAATCAGAAGACCAAGCCAGCTTTAAATAGTCTGCGGCCAGTCTTTCTCTGTCGATAAATTTCAAAGTATTCAGCGTCACGCCGTCGATACAAATCTTATATCCCAGATTTTGCGCATAATCCCGAGCCATAAGATAGGATTTTAAGTCGCTGAAAATGTCAATCGGCTGCAGTTCCAATACGATCGTATTTTTAAAATTGGATAGAATATTGTTGTCAAAATCCCGAAATTCTTCCGAAAGAATGGTTGATATATTCAGATTTAAGGAAAAAGATTGACGAAAAGCTCCGTCATCATGCCGCGATACGCTGTTTAAAACGCGCTTGTCCAACGTTTCCGTCAAATCTTGAAACAGCCATGGCGTAGCGGTTAAGGAAACGCCGGGAAGAATGGATTCGCCTAAATCTGTAATGGAAACAAATACTTCTTCAAACAAAGGCTGAGGATACGCTTCATCAAAAACGATGCAAACGGATTGGCGGCGCATCATATTTGAAAAGTCGGTATTCAGCAAAGCTTTTGAAACGCGCGCCAACATTTCCGGCGTGAACAGTTTTTCGTTTTTATCAAAGACCAGCGGCGCAACGAATTTTTTGCGTTCTTTTTTTTCTTGAACCGCTCGGGAAGGACCTTTGCCGATTCTTGAAATTTCGTGTTTCAGTGCGTCCGCTTCCAGCGGCAGTTTATAGCGTCTTTCCAGCTATTGATCCGCTTTTGACGTTTGGGGATCATTTGAAAAATGAAGCCACGCGCGCATTAAAGCAGCTTTGATGAAATTTTCGTTGAGTTTAGGATTATAAACGATAAAAATATCGTCGTTTTTTAAACAAAAAGCTTGTCCGTTCAATTCCAGCGTTTCATAAAAGCCTCGCAGAATCGTCGTAAGAATGCCGTCATCGCGCAAAGCTTCTTCAATCAGGGATATTTTCAGCTGCAGAACCGTTGCTTCTTTATTCGAGGATAAAAAAGAGAATAAATAACTGCGGAGTTTTTCTTCCTGATTAATCATACGCTTTTTTTCCTTTTATATTCGATCGGCAAATCGAGATTGGCGGGCATCAGACATCCGGCGCGTTGGGCGCCGGCAATGCCGGCTTTTCTGGAAACGCATTGCTCTTTTGTGCAGTTTTTCTTGTTCGGGCAGCTTTTTCTGATTTTAGCCGCCGTTAAAGCGTCAATGAAATAACCTTGAAAACGGGTGATTTTGTGCATTAAAGCCCAGGCTAAAGCCATTTCGTCTTCACATCTCATTAAAATCAGGCGGTCGGGATCTATTCCTTTAAGCTTTTCCGTCAGCTTTGCGGATTCGCCTTCTTTCGTTAAAGCAGGAGACCAGTTCAGCTTCATTAAATCGGAATCCAGTATTTTCATATCCATAAATTCAAAAGAAATAGGATGTAACCCGTCGATTAAAATTTGATGTCCTGCTTCATGCAATAAATCCCGAGCAACAATATAATTTTGAGTGTTTTGTATAATATCCATCAGTTGTACTTCAACGATGACAGACATGTTTTCGGGCATTTCGGCTAAGAATTGTTCAAATGCCGGCGTAAAGATAGTGGCTATATTCAAGTTTAAAGAAATGTTTTTCGGCGTATGAGCGAATAATTCTTTAAAGATGCCCAACATTCTTTTATCCAGCGTTTCACTCAGATGTTGGAAAAGCCACCTGTTCGATAAAACGTTCACATCCGGCGCAATCGCTTTTTTCAGGTCTGCCATTGAAGTGAAATATTCCAAAAACAAGGAGGATAATTTTCCTTGAGGAGTAATTTGAATTGCTTCCTGTCGCCGGATAATTTTTAAAATGTTAAATCCCTGTATATTGCGCAAAATAGCGTCCAAATGTTCGGGCGCCAGAGGAATTTCTTTTCGTTTTGTTTGCTGTGATTGATAAAAATCCGATTCGCATTTTTTTGCGTAGTCCATTATTAGATCGAAATCTCTGCCGAGAGGAACAGCTTTAACGAAATCTCCGGGATGCGCGGCAGCAAAAGAATCAGATTGAAAAATACGGCGAATTGAAGCGGCGGCTTCATTAATCATTTGAGGCAAAATATTTTGTCCGACAACAACAATATCATTGTTGGATAAAACAAACAAACTGGACTGCGACTTGATAACCATATCATTCAAGGCGGTCAGTGTCATTTTAACCTGATTTTGAGATCTGTTCGCCGGATTTAAAGCGGATAATCTGACCAGCAAAGCCGTGCATCCCGCTTTCATATGCTCAATGCGCTTGAGCATATCAATCAATTGCTGTTCTGCCGCCGCTGCCACAGTTAAAAAAATCCTTTCTGTATTTATTTAAAGATTCTCTATTTCAGGTATAGATGAACTTCCGTTGTTTTAACGGAAGCGCTGCTCGTTTTTGAAGAATAAATGCGGCCGGCCGGTAATCCCATAGCCAATAAAGATTCCCGAACTGCCTCCGCGTTTTTGACGGCTTCCGTAACGGCAGAAACGGTGTCGGACGGACTGACGGCTACGATCTCAAACTTTGTGCTCGGACGTTTGTCCAAAGCGGCTTTAACCGCTTTGTATAAAGCTTGTTCATAGTCAATTTTGCTTTTGTCAAAACGGATAACCATTAAAGGCCGGCGTCCTGTTAAATCGGCGTTTGGCAAATCGACCGCCGAAGCGATATGCATCGGCATAGACGGCTGTAAAGCTGCGGCTGAATTCTGCTGCCTGGTGTTGGCGGAAAGTGTGCCGTATTGGATATCTGTGCTTAATCCGTTGATGTTTTGACTTTCCGAATTGAAATACTGTTGCTGCCGGGTAATTTGTAAAGATAAATCCGAGCTTAAACGGTTTGAAGAAACGATTGTTTGATTGGCTTCATCTTCCAGCGTCCTGAGATTTTCGTGGTCGATTTCCATCGCGCCGGGAATTAAAAACGTTTCGCGGATTGTTTCCAGCAGAGCATCTAATTCATTTTTAGTCCTGATGGTTTCGCTGGATAATTTTGCCGTTTCAGCCATATTTTTATCCGATCCTGTCAGCAGAGCGGAAGCTTGTTTCCACATTTCCGTCAGTTCGGGATTGCCCGGTGTCGTTCCGTTCTGCAGACGGGCGCGTATACGGGCGACATATTCATAATAACGGCTCGATTCTTCCATACTTTTTGTTTTTAATTCGCGGAAGGTATCCGTGTCTTTTTTGATGTTTTTCTGAATTTGGCGCAGCTTTGTTTCAATCGCGGCGACCTTTTTGCTGACTTCCGAAACGATTTGAGTGTTGGAAGCATATCCGGAAGGAGCTGTAATTTCTTTGCGGATATCGACGTTCTTTTCGGCGGAGGACGTTTGTTCCGTTTTAGGGGCCTCCATTGAAAAATCATCGTCATAATAATTGTCCGCCGACTGATCGGAAGATGAAATGCAGCCGGTGAGGGTCAGGAAGACGACGGCTAAAGAGAGGTGTTTCAGAATAGACATGTTTTTGAATACCTTAAAATGTTTAAGAAAACTGCGCAATTTTCCATACCGTGTTTTATGGATATAAAAAACGGCATCTTCTAGAATGTACCGAGAAATAGCACTTTTGCAAGAAATTTTATCATAAATATAAATTTGTTGCATTTTTATAAAAAAAGTCTTGCAAGAAGTTTATGGCAGAGGTATATAGAACTTGCTTATGCGCCCATAGCTCAACTGGATAGAGCATCTGACTACGGATCAGAAGGCTGAGAGTTCGAATCTTTCTGGGCGCGCCAAAAAAAATCCTCCGGCAACGGGGGATTTTTTTTGTAGTAAGCCCTAAGATTTGAACTCTCGGGAGAGTTCGGTGACCGTTAAGGGAACGACGCCGCAGGCGTCCCCGGAGGGGTAAGCGAAGCGAACAATCTTTCTGGGCGCGCCAAAAAAAATCCTCCGGCAACGGGGGATTTTTTTTGTGCCGGCCTCAAAACTTTTTCCGCTCAAAAATAGTCTTTTGTATAACACGTCTTGTTTTGACACAAAGTATAAATCTTTGTAACCTTTAAGAAAAAGAAGAGGAAGGAAAAACTGATGACGCAACAAAAAATCGCTTTTGTCAGTGATTTTGACGGTACGATTTCCGATGATGATTTTTTTGCCTATACGACAAAAGCCTATTTTGATGAACGGGCTTTGGCGCCATGGCGGGCTTTTTTAGCGGGTCAAAAGACGCATTTTGACGCATTGAAGGAGATGTTTTCTCAAATTCATGTGTCTGCCGATGAATTGCGTATGCTGATTGATTCGATCCGCATTGATCCTGATTTGGAGGCTGTATGGCAAGTCTGTAAAGAGAAAGGAATCCGTCTTTATGTATGCAGCGCCGGGAACGATTATTATATCCGTCATCTGATCGGAACATTAATGGAAAAATTTAATGTAACGCTTGTTTCAAATAAAGGGGAGTATTCTGCTAAAACGGGATTGATAATGACGGCTCCGGATAAAGGGAATCCGTATTTTGATGAAAAAATCGGCATATCAAAGTTAAAATTGGTTCAAAAATTAAAAGAAGACGGCTTTTTTGTCGTTTTTTCCGGAGACGGACCGCCGGATATCGCGCCGGCTGAAATTGCAGATGTTGTTTTTGCTAAAAAGTTTTTATTGAAGGCTTGCCGGGAAAAGGGAATTAAAACACAGCGGTTTGAAGGCTTTAAGGATCTGCTGATTTATTTTAAGGAATTGTGATATGAAGCTGAATCAAACATATACGAATAAGCAAATTAATGTGCCGTATTTGTTGAAAATCGGCGAAGGAAAGCTTGCTAAAATCGGGAAATATCTGAGCGATAAAGAATTTGATCAAATTGCTTTGTTTTTGGGCGAGGGGATAGAAGCTCTGATCGGTGAGTCTTTTTTTGAAGAAGCGGAAAAAGAGGGAATTAAAATCCTGCATAAGCAAACGGTTGCCGGAGTTGATTTGGAAGAAATCGCGCATACGGCGTTTTCTTTGCCGTCGGCAGTTAAAGCTGTTGTCGGGATCGGCGGCGGAAAAACATTGGATTTTGCCAAATATACGGCTTATTTGCTTCGTTTGCCGTATATTGCCGTGCCGACGGTGATGTCAAATGACGGATTTTGCAGTCCGTCTTCTTCTTTGACCGTTTCAGGGAATCGAAAATCCGTAAAATCAGGTATTCCGTTCGGAGTCATTATCGACTTGAATATTATCAAAACCAATCCGGATGTTTTTTTGTTTTCGGGCATTGGCGATATGGTGTCAAAAATTACGGCGCTGCGGGATTGGAAGGATGCTTTTCGCAAAGGACGGGAACGCTTTAACGATTTTGCTTCTCTGATGGCCTATAATTCGTTGGACATTTTATTTTTAAAACATTCTTTTGACATACATTCCCGCGAATTTCAACGCAGTCTGGCTAATTCTTTATTGGTCAGCGGATTGGCTATGGAAATAGCGGGCTCTTCCAGGCCGGCCAGCGGTTCCGAACATTTGATTTCGCATGCGTTGGATTCCGTTTCGGCCAAGCCGAAAGCCCATGGGATTCAGGTCGGAGTGGCCACATATTTATGCGCGTTGCTGCAAAATAATGAAAATCTTGCAGATGTGCATTCTGTTTTGACGCATACGGGATTTTGGGATTTTGTTGAACAAAATCCGTTTGATCGTCGGGAATTTGAACAAGCGCTGAAGTTGGCTCCGTCAATTAAATCGGACTATTATACGATATTGTCCGAATCGGATTCTTTTGAGCGGGCTATCCGATATCTGGATTCGGACGATATGCTGAAAAAAATAATCAAATAAAAAAATCCCGCGGAAGGCGGGATTTTTGATTGATAAAGTTTTATCCTTTTTCCGGTTCTTTAAACAACGGTTTGCCTTGGAACATACGGGCAGACTGAGACTCCATCAATGTTCCCAAAGCAATTTGACGATCGCGGATGGCAATGCGCAGCTGATCCGCGGCTGTCGGATCCGGATTTGCAAAAACGAATCGGACTTCGGGGAACAATGTTTTGATTCCTTGCAGTTTTTGGTGAATAACGCCTAAAATACCGCGTCCCAACAGATCGGCAGCCAGTTCTTCGCTTAAATCAGCGCTCATCGCGTATTTAATGACCGAATTTAAAGCATCCTCCACTGAGTTGGCGTGAATTGTCGAAAGCACCAAGTGACCGGAAGTCGCCGCGCGCAGAATCTGACTGGCGCAGTCAGGCGTACGAATTTCGCCCACCAGAATATAACGGGGACGGCAACGCAAAGCGGATTTTAATGATTCCCCCCAGTCATTGTTGTCAGGTTCGGTTTGCTTGCACATTCCCAATCCGCCGCGTTTGGACTGGTAAATTCCGTCCAAAGGCATTTCAGGAGGGTCCTCAATCGTATAAGCATAACCGCCTTCACGATCTAAAAATTTACGCATCAGGCAGGAAATCGCCGTTGTTTTTCCGGCGCCGGTCGGACCGGCCCATAAAATCAATCCCGATTCACGGTTTAAGGAAATCAGATGATTTGTCACGGCTTCCGGCAATCCCAATCGCACGACATCCGGCGTTTTGCGCGGCATACGTCTGGCGGAATACATTATTCCGGTTAAAGTTGAAACGCGTTCGACGCGATATACGGTGGAACCGTACGCCATAGAATAGCTGGATCGTCCCGTATAGGCATTTTCAAGCGTTTGATGAAAAGCTTCCTTGTCATCAACTTCCAATACCTTCAGTCCGAAACGCGTTTCCCCGTCATGAACATATAAAGTGCCGTCGGGGGTGTACCAAATATCTGAAAAAAGTTGTTCGTCTATTGTTGCCATTAATGTAATCCATACTAAAAGTTACTAAAATATAAAACAAAAACGCAGACGGATGCAAGCAAAGTTATGTGTTTCTTTTGTTACTTGCGTTTTTTTAAACAGCACAAGCAGAAAAATACGGCGCAGATTACTTCCATTGCCGGGGCAGCCGGCATATCAAAATAAACCGAGCAGGCAAAGCCGGAAAATACACAGAATATCCCCGTCAGAGTACCTATTCCGGCCATTTGCTCCGGCGTTTTTGAAAAAAATCGGGCAATGCATGGCGGAATGATCAGTAATGCGGAAACCAGCAGCAGACCGGTTGTCTTAATCGCTAAAGCAACAAAAAGCGCCGTGATAATCATAAAAACGGCGGATTGTTTTTTAGCGGAAAGCCCTTCGCTTTCGGCTATATCCGGAATAACGGCGGAAAAAATCAGCTTTTTCCAGTTAAAACAGAGCAGAACGGCACAAAAGCTGCCGACTGCGGCAATAAAAAACAGATCGTTTTCGGTAACGGAAAGGACATCTCCGAACAAATAGGCCGTCAGATCCGTCCGTATGGCGGGCATATAAGAAAACCCGATGATTCCGGCGCATAGAGCGGTTTGTCCTATGATTAAAAGCAGCAGATCCATTCCGATGATGAATCTGTCGGATATTTGCGCCAGCAATAAAGCGGTCAGGCATACGATAAAGGCAACGCCCGCGTTTTGGCCGATACCCAGACCGATTCCGAGCAAAACGCCGGCTAAAGCCGAATGGGATAACGAGTCGCTGAAGTAAGCCATTCGCCGCCAGATCATCAGGCAGCCGATCGGACTGGCCAAAGCCGCCATAATAACTGCGGCGGTTAATCCGCGCCAAATAAAGGGTTCAGTCCACATGGCAAATGCTCCCGTCGGGCAGGTGGGTGTGGTCGTGATGATGGTGGTAAAACGCCAAAGGAGAGCCTTTTCCGAACAATGTTCGATAATCCGACGAGTCTGCGATTTCATCCGGTGATCCGCTGCAGCAGATATGGTGATTTAAACATAAAACGCGGTGTGTGTTGGCCATAACGATATACAGATCATGTGACACCATTAAAATAGCGCAATGTTTTTCTTTGTTTAACCGGCTCAGCAGGGCGTAAAACTGTTCTTCTCCGGCCGGGTCAAGTCCTTGTGCCGGTTCGTCCAGCACCAGCAGTTCCGGTTGTTTCAGCAAAGTTCGAGCCAGCAGAACGCGTTGAATTTCGCCGCCGGACAACGTATGGATGCTGTTTGACAACAATTTGTCGGCGCCGGTTTCTTCCAGAACGTGCAGCAGGTCGGCATGGTCGTAACGCTTTTCCAAACATAAGAAGCGTGCGACGGTTAAAGGAATGCTGCGGGATAAATTCAGTTTTTGCGGTACATAGCCGATTTTCAATCCCGATTTTTTCCATACGGTTCCATGATCGGGCCGCACGATTCCCAAAACGGTTTTAAGCAGAGTTGTTTTTCCGGCGCCGTTCGGTCCGATCAACGTAACGATTTGATCTGCGAAAATTTCAAAAGAAACATTGTCAATAACGGTTTTTTCATTAAAGGAAACCGTAATATTATCCAACTTGATCAAAGCGTTTTTTGTTTTTTCAAACATGCTTTACCCGGTTTTAAACTTGTTTTTTTCTTTTCAGGGTAATACACAATAAGAAAAAACGGAGCAATCTTTTTTATGTTTTTCAGAATTATTTTTTTAGGCTTAGCCGGGCTGTTCGCGATGATGATTAACGCATCGGCGGCTTCTCCTTATGTCGTTGTGTCAATG
>JAFVEJ010000084.1 GCA_017476085.1 Alphaproteobacteria bacterium | reverse complement strand
GCAGGAATACGGGCTGCCGGTTCTGTTTCATTCTCAGGACAATTATTCCGATCCTTTATACATTTATGAAACCGCTCAGAAATTTCCGGAAGTTCCCGTTATTTTAGCGCATATGGGAATGGGAAGCGACGATAATCATTGGTACACGTTTGGTATTTTGCAAACGGCTTTAAGATCCGGCACGGCAAACTTATATGCCGACGTTTCATGGCTTTCGCCGGAAATGATCGTTGCTGTTTTAAAACGGGCTGACGATGAAATGCTCGGCCGTTTGTTTTTCGGCACGGACATTCCGCTGGGTCCCTATTCCGATCCGGACGCATATCCGGCGCGTGTCAGCGAAGTCAAATCGGCGATCGCCGAAGCTTTTGAAGACGAAGAAGAAGCCGCCGAACTGATTCATGCTTTATTTTATCAAAACGCTTACGATTTGTTTTTTGCCGGCAGAGAATAAACAAGCTTTTTCAATAAAAATCCTCTGATTTTCCTTCAGAGGATTTTTTTTACTTTTTTTGCGCATACTTTTTCAAAATGCTGCGTTCAACATAATATACGGCTTTGCGGAAAGGTTCTCATGACGATACGGAACTTAACAGATGAAGATTTGATGCGTAAAATATCGCTTTCCGATACGCAGGCATTTCAGGAATTGTTAAACCGTTACGAAAAGAAAGTTTTCGCATTGGCATGGCGTTTTTGTTTCAACAAAACGGAGGCTGAGGATTTAACGCAGGAAACGTTTTTAAAGATTTGGCGCGGCGCCGGATCGTGGCGGCCGGAAGCAAAGTTGGAAACGTGGATTTATCGGATCCTGTACAACCTGTTTATCGACAGTCAACGACGTTCCAAAGGACCGACCGAAGAACTGACCGAAGACATTTGCTCGAACGAAGACACGCCGGAGCAGGCTTTGGCAAAAAAACGGACGGCACAGAATGTCGTTCAGGCGTTAAACGAATTGCCCGAAAGACAAAAAGAAGCCTTGGTTCTTTGCTATTATCAGGAAATGAGAGCCAAAGATGCCGCCGAAATCTTGTCCGTTTCACAAAGCGCCTTGGAAGCTTTGCTGTTTCGGGCCAGACAAACGCTCAAAAACAAATTGAGCAAAAAGAAAGGAAAGAACAATGACTTTTGATTCTTTTGCACAAACCGTTCAAACTTTCGGAGCCTCTCCTTCGCGCTGGGAAACAGATGAAATCAACGCGTGGACAACAACGGAAGAAGGTCTCAACCTTTTACAGACGGAAAAAGAATTGGACGATCAGCTGGATTTGGTTCAGCCTCCCGCCTGTACCGGATTGATCGAACGGATACAAGCCGCCGTTATGAACGAAAAAGCGCAGCGTCAAATTCTTTTGTTTTGGAAAATTTCGCCTTGGGTTTCTTTTCTTTTTATGATCGGCGGTTTTTATTTGGGATGGTATGAAAACCATCTGAATTACGCCAATACGCAAAGCTATTTTTCAACTATGTTCGATACCTTCTACGAACAATATTGACAGGAGAAAGCAGCTATGAATAAAAAAATACTGATCGCATTAAGCGTTTCACTGGCTTTAAACTTTATTTTCCTCGGATTTGAAGCGTCCAGAATATATTACCAGCCGCACGACCGTATTCCGCCGGCCCGACCGGAATTTGCTCCCCGTCATATACCGGACGGCGACGCCTTTAACGCGCCCGGCCCAAAACTGATGCGGCAGTCTTTTAAAAAAGCTTTTAAAAACCATGGCAAAGAACTGAAAGAAGCGATGAAAAACGTCAAAGCCGTTCTGAAAAAAGAACCGTTTGACGCTGAAAAATTCAAGGAAGCTTTGCAAAAAGCCGCCGAAGCACGTAATGCCGTTGATGCCGCCGTTCAGGAAAATATGGTGGAAATGATTTCCAAAATGTCATCCGAAGAACGTCGTCATTTTGCCGAACAATTCGGAAAAAAAGGAAAAGCTTTTAAACAGGAAAAAGGAAAAAGAGACATACTTCCTCCCGGCGAACATCGCATGCCTTGCCCTTGTATGAAAAAAGCGAACGGTCACAAAAAACATTTTCACGAACAT
>JAFVEJ010000083.1 GCA_017476085.1 Alphaproteobacteria bacterium | reverse complement strand
GGACTATCTGGGCAAATCCATTGCCATCGGAAACAATACTTATCTGTTTTCCGATATAGTAGCTGCCACCGCAAACGGCGTTGCAACCGTTAACATCAGTTCCGCTCTCGACAGAGGCACCGGAACCGTCGATACGGTCAAACTGGTCAGTTTGTTGAAATCAAAAATCAATGAAACCGAGCCCGATTACAACCGATATGTCGCTTCCGGTTCCACATTGGAAATTAATCCGACGCCGACCGGTTCTGCCATGTTGGTCACCAGCGGGGATTCGGCATCCGTTACATTCCAGAACACAAATTTGGCGGCCTATATCGGTTCGGTCATTACGATCGGCGATTCGGAAAACATGCTGGAAAAAAAGTTTCGTTTTGTTGATACGGCAGGCGTTGCTTCCGGAACACTCATAAATGTTGCCGGAACCGATTACATCGCCGTCAATATTAAAGATTTGGCCGATCTGGACACCAGATCCGAACTGCCGATCGCGGTTATGAACGAATTGTATAATACGGTGCAAGCCTACTATGAAAAAAATTCGTCCATTACAAATCTGGCCGACTTTTTCCGCGTCAGCGGGCCGACAATGGTTGCGCCGGCCTCTTATTTGTCAACGTCAGCGCCGTCTGAAGTAACGGTCAACGAACAAAAATTGACTTTTACCGGAACCGCCAGTACGGATTATGCCGGCAAAAACGTTACGGTAAATGACACGACTTACACCTTTTCCACATTCGGAACGACCAGCGGCACGACGATTGACATCACGGATGCCATCACAACACAGGTGTTGGATTTTACGGGAATCACCCCTTCTGACGGCGATACGATCGTCATTGGCGGAGTGACCTACGAATTTGACAACGACAGTACCGTTTCCGCCGGCAATACCGCCGTGACCATCGGAGCAACGGATGCGGACACCTTGTCCAATTTGGCAACGGCGGCCGGATTGCCCGGACTTGTTCCCGGCGCGACAACGCTGACCCTGTCAAACGGAAACATTCGGGAAATCGACGTTGACTCTTCCGGCGCCACTTTGACCGAAAACGTCAACGCGTCACAAGTTATGACCCTTTTTGCCGCCGCAATCGGCAAAGACGATTCCGAATATCTCAGCGGAGCTTCTTTAACGCTGCGGCGTTTCGGTTCCAATCCGTTCGGCTCTATGACCGTAACCACTCAGACGCTTGATACGACCTCTCCCGCCCCTACGGAAGAATTTATCGCGTCGGGATCGGAAACGGGCGTAGGCTCTGCCGTCAACGTTACCGGCAAAGACAACGGGAAACAGATCAATCAGCCGGTCTCAGGAGGACTGCTGGTTTTGTCGAACACATTTTCCTTTAATAATGTCGCGAAAGCGCAAAGCGGTTCTTTAATTCCGTCTGTCAAATTCAACGCGGACGGAACCCCCAAACAGATCAATACCGATAAAATCGCGATCGAATGGGCGAACGGCGCCAGCGATATGACTGGAAACTATTATGAAAGTTCGCAGATCAATCTGTATATCGGCGATGCCAACACCGCAAACGGTTTAACGCAGCTGTCCGGCAATTTTGCAACAAACTACGTCAATCAAGACGGCGCAAAATACGGCAACTACACCGGTGTTTCCGTCAGCAAAGACGGTATTGTCACCGCGATTTTCGATAACGGCGAAACCCGCGCGATTGCGCAAATCCCCTTGGCAACGTTCGTTGATGTCAACTCGCTGGAAGCTCTGACCGGCAACGCATATATCGAAACGACTTCTTCGGGCAACGCGACATTGCGCACGGCCGGAGAAAGCGGCGCGGGCACTATCGCCAGCAGCTCGCTTGAAAACTCGACGGTTGACATCGCGGAAGAATTTACGGATATGATCACAACGCAGCGCGCGTATTCCGCCGCGTCCAAGATCATCACAACCGCGGATTCCATGTTGGAAGAACTGCTGACGATCAAGCGGTAGTTTTTACAGCAAAATTCATTCTCTTTTTTCTTTCCCCTGTCGGTTTGTCCGGCAGGGGCTTTTTTATTGGCATAGGGGCCTCAGGCCCTCCCGACGAGATGCCCCGCCCGTGCATTTTTTTCATTTTTACAACGTACCGGCGAAGTTTTTTATTACAAAAATTAATTTTAGAGAATCTGGCGGCAGGCTACGAGAAGCGCAGGCACGCAAGCGTACAAAAAGTACGTGCGTAGCCGAGCATCATAGTCAACGAACCGATTGACCTATAAAATCAATTTATTAAGAGTTTTTTTATGTTCATCGGTTATATTTTTGTTATGCTTTGGCAGATTTGTAACTGTGGTTTGGTATAGGGACGAACGTGCTTTCATTTCTTCAAACGCTTAAAAATTTAGGAACAACGCGCCTGATGGCGATGGGCGGCGTGCTTTTATTCCTGATGGGATTCTTGATTTATCTGGCGCTGCATTTGGGCTCGACGGAAATGTCCGTATTGTATAATGATTTGGATCCCGCCGATGCAAAAAAAGTCATGGCTCAGCTGGATGAGCAGAATGTTCAATATCGACTTTTAAAAAACGGCACAGAAATTCAAGTGCCGACTTCCGAAGCGTTAAAACTTCGCGTTCAGCTGGCGGAAACGATTAATTCGGGAAGCGTCGTCGGATATGAAATCTTTGATAAGGCGCAATCCCCCGGAGTCGGACACGATATTATCAATCTGCAGCTGCTGCGCGCTTTGGAAGGCGAATTGTCCCGCACAATCAAAGCGATTGACAATGTCAAAGCGGCTCGCGTTCATCTGGTTTTGCCGCGAAGAGAAATGTTTTCCCGCGAAGAACAGCCGCTGTCGGCTTCGGTAATCATCCGTATGGACGAAGGAGCGAAACTTAATCCCAAACAAGTGGAAGCCATACAGCGTTTGGTCGCGGCCGCCGTTCCTAAAATGCAGACAAAAGACGTATCCATTATGGATGCGCGCGGAACGCTTTTAACCAAAAATTTCGACGACGACGAACAAATGCAAATCTCTTCAAATGAAGAAATGCGACGGGATTATGAAAAACGATTGATCAATTCCGTTCAAAGCCTGATCGAACAATCCGTCGGTCTGGAAAAAGTGCGCGTTCAGGCTTCTTTGGAAATGGATTTTGATCAGGTTGTCGTCAATAAAGAAGTATATGATCCCGACGCGCAGGTTTTGCGTTCTTCAACAACAATCGAAGAAAATTCTCATACCGATGAACGCGAACCGATCGTCAGTGTGGAACAAAATCTGCCGGATGCGGAAACAAAAAACGCCAATCAGGTCACTCAAAAAGCTAATCGAACGGAAGAAACCGTCAATTATGAAATTTCCAAACAAGTGATCAGCCAAGTCCGCAAAAACGGCATTATCAAGCGTCTGTCCGTCGCCGTTATCGTTGACGGAACTTATCAGGTTAAACCGAACGGAACCAGAGAATATATCCCCCGCACGGAAAAGGAATTGGAACTTTTAACGACTTTAGTGCGTTCCGCCGTCGGGTATGATGCCGCGCGCGGCGATACGGTTGAAGTCATCAACCTGCCGTTCTTCAATCCGGATGAACTGTTATTGATGGAAGATCCTATTATCTTTATGAACTTCACGAAACAGGAAATCCTTAAAATGGTTGAAGGACTGTGTGTCGCTTTTGTCGCCGTTTTAGTGATTATGCTGGTTGTCCGCCCCTTGATAGTCAAGGCTTTTGAACAGCCTGAAACCGAAGAAG
>JAFVEJ010000082.1 GCA_017476085.1 Alphaproteobacteria bacterium | reverse complement strand
GGGAAAGGATTTTGTGCGTTTGGACGGATCGGCTGAAGACATAACATTTTTGGATATGCTTTCAAAGCAAGACTCTTTAGACAAGGTTTTTCAAAATTATAAAGTTGACTACTACATTGCCGTTAACATTCAAAAAGGAGAAAATTGCTATTCTGCGCGCGAGCCTGTTCAAAACCGTTTCGGCGGAACAAACAAGGGGATGAGCGACTGGTTATGCGCGGAACCTGTTTTTGAAAAATTGGCCACGCCGAAACGAAAAATATCTGTTTTTAAAATCAACAACGCCGGTAAAGCGGAAACACCATAGATTATTTCAATGATTGACAAAAAAAGAAGCTAATCCTATACTCATCCTTGTATTTTAAGGAGTTATTTTGATGTCTTTTTTATCTGATCTTTTTAAAAGAAAACCTCAACAACCGGAACCGCCTAAAACCCGGCAGGATATGGAAGACTCTTTATCCGTTCAGGAAATTGTTACAACTTCCTTTCAAACGGCTCAAGGGCCATTACAGTTGTCTTTTCAGCAACGCCGCATCCCGCTTGAAGAAGAAAAAAAATTACTCAAAGATGTGTTTGATCTGATTGCTTCTGTTCCGCAGGGACAAAAGCTGTTGGATGAAGTGGCTCAAGGCGGATACGAATTTTACTTTGAGGCTTTCCACGGAAGAAACGACGGCTGTATGTTTGCGGATCAGAAAAAAATTATGCTTTGCCCGTGCCAGCATACAAGCGTCGCCGGATTAGCCGCCACGGCTTTCCATGAAATGACGCACGCCGTTCAAAACGAAAGAACAAACGGTATGTTAGGCTTGAGCAGCGCACAATATAATCTGGCTGATCAGTTTAAATTTCATCGCGCGGCTGAAGCCGCCGCTTGGACGGAAGAAGCCAAATTTGCTTATCAGATCAAAGAACAGCATCCTGAAGTCGAAGACCATGTCAGCGCCTTTCCGATGTATCGCGCTTTCACTGAAGAAATGGATAAATCCGGCGATATGGCCAAAGCCGGCGAAGCTGCGTTTAAAACCTGGTACGGCTTTAAGCATTATCAGAATGTCTATGAAGAAAACCATGTCAATAACTTTGCTTATTTCATGGATCAAGCTTATGCCCGGGGGAAAGATGACGCCTTATCCGGAGTCTTGCCATCGGAAGAGGTTCTGAATAAAGTTTTCGTTTCCGATGATATCAAACAAAACATTTCACCCGAGTTTTTAACGTCTAAAGAGGCTTTTTCCGTTTCGGAAAACGCCGTTGAAAGATTGGATAAATCGACAGCATTGTATTTCAACGGAAAAAAAGATCCATCCTTACGGAATATGTATTCCTATGAAACGGGACAGAAGCACGTCTCTCTGGAAAAACCTAAAGAAGCCGTTGCAGCTTCCGTACGGCCTCAAAAAGCGTCTATGATGTCGTCTTTGACACAAATAGATAAAGCGGCGAAAACGAAGCAAGCGGCCACAATTAAAGCTAAAGCCCGAACCGCACAGCATTAAAAAAAAGTCTCCGATAAAACGGAGGCTTTTTTTATAGCATCATCGGCTCAACCGCCCTGTGTTCCAGCGCCCCCAAACACCGCCTCTCCGAATTGAAAATTTGCACGCTGATTATACGTTCCTTTTCAATATAAATGCGATACAATTGTCCTGATTTATTTTCTAACATAATAAGGTTATTAATGGAAAAAATCGTTATCGAAATATCCAAAGAAAAAACATCTTTATCTAAAGAACGAGGATTTTTAAACGTTACGCAAAGCGGGAAAACGACCTCTGTTGCAATCGATAATATATTTTCCGTTATCATTACCTCTACAGATGCTTTATTGAGCAAAAACGTGATTAACGCATTAACAGAAAAAGGGATTATCATTTTTTTGTGCGGGCCTTCCTTTTTACCCGAAAGCGTTATCTTGCCGACGACGATACATTGCCTGAGCGGTTCAAGAATGAAAACACAAATCAATGCTTCCCGGGACTTAAACGAAAAACTATGGCAAACGATTATCCGGCAAAAGATACATAATCAAGCAACTGTCTTATCTTATTTTGATCCTTTTTCAAAAGACTTCGCACGGCTGAATTTTTTAGAGAAAAGCGTTTTAAAAAATGACTCTTCAAATGCCGAGGGACAAGCTTCAAAAGTTTACTTTAAAGCCCTTTTCGGAAAAGAGTTTATTCGCAATCGCGGTGCGGAAGACTGCAATATTTATTTGAATTATGCTTACATCGTTTTACGCAGCTGCATTATTCGCGCGATTTGCACTTCGGGGTTAACGGCGGTATTAGGAATAAAACATTGCAATCCGACAAACGCTTATCCGTTAGCCGATGATTTAATCGAACCGTTTCGCCCGATTGCGGATTATTTTGTAAAAAAGATATCAGAGCGACATAAAAATGAAAAAACGGAACTGACACCCGCAATAAAACGGGAGATTTGCGGCCTTCTGACTTTTCCCTGCAAAGGAGATCATGGCAAGCTGTTGTTGCCGGAAGCTATAGCTAAAACAGTTTATTCCTTAACCGAAAGCTATAAAAATAGTGAAGACACTCTTTATTTTCCGAAATTAAATTTATCTTCATAGCTTTTTAATGAGTAATCTCTGTTAAAATGGCGATAAGAAAAAAAACGCTTTCTGATTGTGTTATAATTGATCGTCTAAGTAATCTCTGTTAAAATTCAGAGGAAGTACAATTAGCTGCTGTTAAAGTTATAATTGATCGTCTAAGCAATCTCTGTTAAAATAACGCAAGCCACGCAGTACCCGCCGCGTCCGTTATAATTGATCGTCTAAGCAATCTCTGTTAAAATATATTTTCTATCCAATTCTGCCGCAAGCTCGTTATAATTGATCGTCTAAGAAATCTCTGTTAAAATGCGTCTAATATGCCGCCGCATTTTGCCGTCGTTATAATTGATCGTCTAAGCAATCTCTGTTAAAATCTCATATTCTGACGATACTTATTGAATTGAGTTATAATTGATCGTCTAAGCAATCTCTGTTAAAATATATTCAACACGATCAGCTGAACCAACCGAGTTATAATTGATCGTCTAAGCAATCTCTGTTAAAATTAACATAATAAACATTGTGATGATTTGTTTTGAGTGGGGGAGCCATGCTCAACCCCTTGACCTATTTTTATAATTTATTAACGAACTGTTTCGTTTTTTATTGGGCAGGTCAAGCCGTTTTAAGAAGTTTTTTGTTTTATTTGTTTGTGTTGCCGGAAGCGGCGAGGTTGCCGCTTCCGAACGGGGAGAGAACCGCCATAGTTAAGCACAAACTTAAAACGATATGACGTATTTTTTCCCATACTTGTTTTGTTTTGGGCGTTTGAGCGCGCCAAATTGATAAATCAACCAGAGCCTCTTCTTCCGGAATGCCGGCAAGATCGGCCAGTTTAATCATGGTTTCATCTGTTGGAAGTGATTTTCCTTTATATAAAACCGACATGCCAGAGGGTGTAATCCCTAACGCTGAGGCCAGTTTATTGTTGCTTGGAATGCCCTGTTTTTTTTGGGCTTCGGAAACATAATCTTTAAATGAACGCATAGGAACCTCCTTTTAGAGTGTTTAAATTAACAATATTATACGACTGTTAAATGACACTTGACAAGCTCTAGTCTATTGTGCATTTATTTTATAGAACGTTAAATGACATTTAATGTTCTATTATCCGCACCGTTGGAACCGGTTTAAGAGGCCGGTTCCATTGGCTGGTGTGGACATTATGCCGGGGACGGGTGGTGCCGAAAACCGGCGAACGTTTGGGGGCGTCCGGCTGATTGCATAGGAACTTTGGCCGGACAAACTCCGTAAGAAAGGCCGCCAAATGTTCAAAGAAACACACCCCGCGCGGGACGCGCGGAACAGGAACAACAAACGGTGAGGAGTAAAAGCCATGTTAAACAAAGTTCAAATTATCGGGAATGTCGGCCAAGTAGAAATCCGGCAATCGAACGGAAAGAAAGTAGCGTCTTTTTCGATCGCTGCGAATGAAAGCTATAAGGACAAGAACGGCAACAAAGTTGAAAAAGTGAACTGGTTCAGAGTTGCCGCGTTTTCGGATCACTATGTGGAAGTTATTGAAAAATATGTGAAAAAAGGTGATCGATTGTTTATTGAAGGATCCTTGCAAAATTCGAGTTACGAGAAAGACGGCGTAACACACTATAACACCGACATTCATCTGACCGGTTTTAACAGCAATTTAATCATGTTGACGCCGAAGCCGAAAGAGGACGGCGACAAACTGCCGGAGGAATTACCGCCGCCGGACGCTTTCGGTGATGAAATCCCGTATTAAGGTGCCGTTATGCCGACAATATCAATCAAAAGTGCTTTCGGCGAAAAGCTTGTAACCATCGATGCGGCGATTAAAGATCGCCGCTTGTCGCTGTCGGTCAAAATGGACGGCTTACCGGTAGCTTTGCGCGGCGAGGTGTCGCGCGAAGACTTTACCGCGCTTGTCAAGTATATGCGGCGCGCGTGCTGCCAGTTGCAGGACGACGGAACGGATCCGGCGGAGTGCAAAGAATGCCACTGTTTATTTCACACATCAGACCATTTAACAGATGAAATGCGCCTTTTTTTGGCGTCCCGGGGCGCGCAGAGGGGGTAACGGTAACACCCCCTC
>JAFVEJ010000081.1 GCA_017476085.1 Alphaproteobacteria bacterium | reverse complement strand
GGAAACACGATACCGGATAACGTCCGGCTGGGGCAACCCAAGGGAAAGCGCAACAGAAAAAATTCCGCCGATGTCTTTTACAGACAGGCAAGGTTGAAATGGTGCGGTAAGAGCGCACCGCTTTTCCGGCAACGGAAAAGGCACGGCAAGCCCTATCGGAAGCAAGACCAAGAAAGGCATACGCAAGTTTCGTATCGCGGGACGTTTCCGACCCCGCCAGAGGTAGGTCGCTAAAGACGTTTGGCAACAAACGCCGCAGATGAATGATCGCCGATTACAGAACCCGGCTTATAGATTTTCCGGCACCTTTTTTCAGAATCGATTCGTTCCTTAAAACTCCGGAATCATCGGAAGAATCCGTCCCGGAACGTTTTTTCGATTCTTTTTTATTTTTCCCAATCCAAGAACAAAAAAAGTACATACCTGAGTCGCTTTTTCTACGGAAAATATTTCGGCGGCAAAAACGGATTTTTTTTAAATGACAAAACTCACAAAGTCTACCATCAAACAACAAATTACATACTATATATTGATTTTAATTTTATTCTTCATCCACATATTCCCACAAAACAGACAGCTTAATCCCATTGACTACCATAAAATCCCATGTTATCCCATAAGAGTCCAATAGGCAAAAATTGCCTAACGCGCAGAAAGCGCGTCCGTAACAACGAAGGGAAGAAACACATATGGGAAAAGGTCAGAAAAAGCATTTTCTTTTTCTTGACACCACCTTAAACAAGGTGGACGCCAAAGGCCGTGTGTCGATTCCGGCGGATTACCGCGCTTTATTGGAACAGCAGGAAACACAACTGGTTGCTTTCAGATCTTTTACAATGCCCTGCATCGAATGCCGGACATCTGAGATGATGGACAAGATGGCAACCGACATCGACAATTCCTTTTCCGCCTTTTCCAACGAACAGGACGATTTGACGGGCCTGATTTTCTCGGATGCGAAAGAATTTCCGTTTGATTCGACGGGGCGCATCGTTTTGACCGAAAAATTGTTGAAGCACGCCGGCATTACAGATAAGGCCCTGTTCGTCGGTAAAGGCCGCACATTCCAAATCTGGGATCCCGACACTTATCAGGCTAAAGAATCCGATATGCGTAAAAATGCCTTGGAAAAACATTTCAACATCAAAAACGGGGAGGCTTAAATGAACAAACCGCCGCATATCCCCGTATTGTTAAAAGAAGTTATGGAACAGATATCGCCTAAAAACGGCGGAATCTATGTGGACGGCACATTCGGCGCGGGCGGCTATACCCGTGCGGCGCGGCAGGCGGCGGACTGCAAAGTTTACGCGATTGACCGCGATCCTGACGCAATCGCGAACGGTCAATCTTTGGCTGAAAAATTTAATGGCCGTTTAAAATTATTGCACGGCACTTTCGGCAAAATGAAAGAATTGCTGCAAGACGAAGGAATCGAACACGTTGACGGCGTTATGCTGGATATCGGTGTTTCTTCAATGCAGATTGATCAGGCCGAACGCGGTTTTTCGTTTCAAAAGGACGGCGCGCTGGATATGCGGATGAGCCAAAACGGTTTGTCCGCGGCAGATGTCGTCAACAAATACGGCGAAAAGGAAATCGCCGACATTATTTATCTTTACGGTGAAGAACGCTATTCGCGCCGCATTGCCGCGGCGATTGTTTCCCGGCGCAAGGAACGCGCGTTCTTAACCACGCTTGATTTAGCCCATGTGATCCGGTCGGTCGTTCCGCACAAAAAGAACGATATCGATCCGGCTACGCGGACATTTCAGGCTTTGCGCATTTACGTCAATGACGAGTTGGAACAGCTGCGTTCCGGCTTGTCGGAAGCCGAAGCGCTTCTCACCCATGGCGGAAGAATGGCTGTTGTTTCATTTCATTCTTTAGAAGACAGAATCGTCAAAAACTTTATTCAAGAAAAAAGCGGCAAAACCGCCCGTCCGTCGCGCTATCTGCCCGACGTTCGGGGAGCGACTGCAACGCTGAAACCTTTAACAAAAAAACTGATTGTCCCTTCTTCTCAGGAATGTCTTGAAAATCCGAGAGCCCGCTCAGCCCGCCTTCGATCAGCAGAACGCTTATAGGAGGTTCATATGGCCAGATTTGCTCTGATTGCTTTATTCGCCGTAATGGCGACCGGTATGTTTGTCATTAAGAATAAAGTTATTTCTTTGGAAAACGAACTGGAACGGATTAACGCTCAGATCCGGGACGATCAAAACGCTTTGCACGTTTTAAAAGCCGAATGGACGTATTTAAACGATCCGGCGCGCATCCGTAATTTATCTGAAAATCATGTTCACATGAAGCCCGTGCGCGGCGAACAGATCATTTCTTTTTCTTCCATTCCCTTTAAAAAGAATCGTTCCGGCAAAGAAGAAAACATCATCCGCGTTTCTTATGCCGCTTCAGCCGGAAAGTAAAAGCCATGGTCCGTTTTTTCAAAAAATGCGGAATATTTTACACTTTAGGACAGGAAATCCCCCTGCCTGACAGAATCAGCCGTGCCGATAAAAAAAGTTCCGACAGTTTGGAAAGCGGCAAAAACAGGCTGTTATGCACGATGGCACTGTTTTTCTGCGCGTTCAATATTATCGGTGTCAGATTGGTCTCTCTGACTGTTTTAAACGCGCCCGCCCATGAATATGTTAAACAGGAAGAAAACAAAACATACGCGCTTGAATTGAAAATGAACCGCGCTGATATCGTCGATCGCAACGGCGTTTTGCTGGCGACCAGCCTGCCGTCCGCCGACTTGTATGTTGACGCAGAAAAAATCAAAAATCCGGAAACGATTGCCGCCGCTCTTTCTCAGACGCTGCCCGATTTAAAATACAAACCTATGCTGAGCAAACTGAAAAGCAAAAAAAATTTCATTTACATCAAGCGCGGCTTAACACCGAAAGAACAATATGAAGTCAATCGTTTGGGGTTCCCTCAGTTGAATTTCCAAACATCGGAAACCCGCGTTTATCCGCAGGGATCTTTGGTGTCGCACATCATCGGCACAACGGATATTGATAATCATGGCATTGCCGGCATTGAAAAAACTTTTAACAATCGCCTGTCCGACAAAAAAGAAGTCATTCGTTTGTCTTTGGATATCGGCGTTCAGGATTCCGTCCGTTCCGCTTTAAAAGACAGCATTGCAAAATATCAGGCGGAAGGCGCCGCCGCCGTCCTGATGAACGCAAAAACAGGCGAAATCGTTTCTATGGTTTCTTTGCCGGACTATGACCCGAACAAATTAAAAAGATCCAAAAAAAGCGACTTGTTCAACACGGCTTCTTTAGGTGTGTACGAAGTCGGTTCCATTATGAAACTGTTCAACGCGGCAATCGGTCTTGATTTAAAGAAAGTTTCCGTCAGCGATAAAATTGACGCGAGCAAACCGATTGTTATGGCAAAGCACACGATTACAGAGCCGGAAGCTAAAAACAGACGCGAATTGACCCTTCCGGAAATTCTGATTCATTCTTCAAATGTCGGTTCCGCCAAAATCGCTTTGGCAATCGGTTCCGAAAAGCAAAAAGAATATTTCCGCCGTTTCGGTTTTTTCAATTCCTCAAACATTGAACTGCCCGAAAAAGGGCGTCCTTTGCTGCCTGCCAAATGGCGCGAAGTCAACACGGCGACCGCCGGATACGGATACGGCGTCGCTTTAACGCCCGTACATGTCGCCGCCGCCGTTTCCGCCATCGTTAACGGAGGCGTTTATAATCCCCCTTCTTTAATTTCCAGGCGTTCTTCGGATGAAATAATCGGAAAAAGAATCATTTCTCAGAAGACATCTGACATAATGCGCGGTATGATGCGTTTGGTTGTCATCGAAGGATCAGGACGAAAAGCGAACGTCCCCGGATACGAAGTCGGCGGAAAAACAGGTTCCGCGCAAAAGATCGTCAACGGGAAATACCTGGAAAACACGCTGCGCACGTCGTTCATATCCGCCTTTCCGATGGACAATCCGCAGTACGTTTTAATGGTTATGCTGGATGACCCCAAAGGAATCAAAGAAACGTACAATTTGAATACCGCTGCATGGAATGCCGTTCCGACAGC
>JAFVEJ010000080.1 GCA_017476085.1 Alphaproteobacteria bacterium | reverse complement strand
CGAAAAGATCAGAATGATTTCCCCCGCCGCGTACAATGCGCCCGCAACAATAAAATGCCGCGTTGTAAAAAAGCTTTTGATATTGACTTTCCGCCCGACCGCAAAAACGGAGCACAGCAACATCCCTATCGTCGGAACCATATAAAGCACATACCAGTTTGTGTATTGTATGCTGAACACGTCGCACAAATTATTCAAAACGGCGAAGAACACTGTTCCCGCAAAGGCTTTTTTGCCCTGCGCCGTTAATTTATGCCCTTCCCCGAAAATAAAAAACAAAGCCCCCAACGCGCCGATAAATAAAATAATCCAAACTTTTCTTTGTTCCAACGGCACATGAAAAACAAACGTCGTCAACAGTGTTACCAAAGCCAGATTGATCACGCCCCAGAATACCGAACCGGACGTATTTTCTTTGTTCACAAGTTGATTAAATTTCAGAAAAGCGTAAGCGGAAACACCCTTGAGCAAAGGAAAAACAATCCCCGGCGTCAAAAAAATAAATTTGCCGTCAACAAATAAATATTGTTTGCAAAAAGGAATTGTCGGCAAGGCAAACAACAAACACCACACGGCCGTAAAATAAGAAGAAACTTCGGGACTGAACAAGCGGCTGGCCGGTTTATACACAAACGGCCGGGCGGCAAACAACGCAACAATGGCAGCGCCAGTAAAAAAAGTCAGCATAAAAAAACACTCTTAAACTATTTGAAACAAATGCTTTCTATTTAAAATAGGTTCGTCTTTAATAAAAGAAAAAAATGCACCGCACGCATTGATCCGTTTCAAACAAACGGCGTTCAAAAATCTTGTTTCTGAAGTTTATCCGGCGATTTTTTTCAAAAAACACTTTCAGCAAGCGATTGTTCTTCTTTAAAATCTTCCGACGGAACGGTACAGGTTCGCCTTGCAGATCAGAACCGTGTAAAACGACGTGATCAGTTCCTGTCTGGCGGAAGCGAGCTGCGCTTGAACCGTCAGCAGGTTCAGCAATGTTTCTTTGCCCGCCCGGTAGGACGCGCGGGATACGCGTTCGTTTTCTTCCGCGCTTTTCAAAACGTCCTGATTGATCGTGTATGAAGCCAGAGCCGTCTGATAATCCTGATAGGCCGACCAGACTTCGTTTTTGACCATATCTTCCGTGCTTTTCTTCGCATAAACGGCCTGTTGATAATCGTAGCGCGCCTTTGCCACGTTGTACATTTGCGAAAATCCGTTGAACAGAGGCACGTTCAAAGCCAGTCCGGCTTCCCCGCCGTAAACGTGCGGATAACCGTCTTTGAACGGTTTTGTGTCGTGCCATCTGTCCGCATAAGAAGCGTTTCCGAACAAAGCCAGCGTCGGCCCCATTTGCGATTTTGCCGCCGTTATCCCTTCTTTGGCCGCCTGCTTAGATTTATCCGCGCTTTTCAGTTCGGGACGCAATCTCATGGCCGTTTTGATCAGTTCATAGACCGACAGGTTTTCCTGCAGCGCCGTGGACGCATTGTCTTTTTTCGGCGTAACCAGATTGAATTCCGTTTCGGGCGGCAGATTTAACAATCGCGCCAGAGTGGCCTGATTTTTTTCAATCGTGTTTTTCGCCGCCGTTACCGCCAGTTGAGAACGCAGATACGTCGTTTTCGCCAACAGCAAATCGGATGTCGCCGCTTTGCCGACTTTGTATTTTTTATCCGTTTCGTCATACGACTTTTTATAAGACGAGACGCTGGTTTCCGCGCTTTTCAACACTTCCTGCGCGCTCAGCAGATCGAGATACGCGCTGTTGATCCCCAGAACGATGTCGTGCAAAGCCGCGTTATACCCGAAAGACGCCGCTTCCATATACGCGCGCATCATTTCCGTTCCCGCCGACCGGCCGCCGAAATCCAACAACAGCCAGTTCAGCGCGACGTTCACCGCGTACGGACGGTTTTTCATTTTTCTGGCGACATCCGCGGCTGGCAGGTCGTATTCGCCTTTATAGTTCGCGGCGGAAATCGTTCCGTTCAGTTCCACTGTCGGCAGATAGGCGGCTTTTGTCGCGCCCAAAGCCGCTTCCGAAGACTTGACCGCCATAAAACTGCGGTTCAGATCGGGGTTGTTGCAAATGCCGATCTGAATCAATTCGTTCAATCCCATTTTGCCTTTGCCGACGGAAGCGTCAACGCATCCTTTCGGCGCCTTCGCCGTGTAAACGGACATCGGATCCATCGCCTGCGCCTGTGTCGCCATCATCAGCGCGGCGATTGCCAAAGCGGCTTTTTTCATTTTTTTGCCTTTCTTTTTAAAGATTTTTTCGGTCAATGTCTGAACCAAAACATACAACAGCGGAATCATAAACAATCCGCCGATTGTTCCGATCAGCATACCCCAGAATACCGGCGTTCCGATCGCTTGCCGACTGTTCGCGCCGGCACCCGTCGCAAACAACATCGGAACGACGCCCAGAATGAACGTCAGCGCCGTCATCAAAACGGGACGGAAACGTTCCCGCAGGGCGTGCAGAGCGGCTTGCGGAATCGAACGGTTTTTCGCGTGCGCTTCACGGGCGAATTCAACGATCAAAATCGCGTTTTTACTGGCCAGACCGACCAGCAAAACGATACCGAGCTGCCCGTAAATCGACAGAGGCAATCCCGTCATCAGCATTCCCGCGACGGCACCGGCCGATGCGATCGCCACGCTCATCAGAACGGGAAGCGGCAGCGTCCAGCTTTCATATTGCGACACCAGAAACAGATAGGCGAAAATCACCGCCAAAGCGACCAGCCAGCCCAGCTGCCCCTGATTGTTCTTTTCCTGAAAGCTCATTCCCGACCATTCGAACGAAAAGTCGTCAGGAAAGCTTTGAATGATTTTTTCCGCTTCCGCCATCGCTTCGCCCGTACTGAGCGCCGGATTCTGGTTGGCCGTAATCGTCGCGTTCGGGTACTGGTTGTAACGCGTGATGACGCGCGGCGACATGATTTTCGTCAGGGACACCAACGCGCCCAACGGTACCATTTCTCCGGTCATCGAGGGGACGTGGATGTCTTTCATGCTTTCGATATCGGCACGGTATTTTGCATCCGACTGCACCATCACTTTATTGACCTGCGTGCCGAAGTTGATGTCGTTGACGTACATCGATCCCAGATAGGCTTCCAACGTCGCGTACAGATTGCCTAACGGCACGTTCAGCGATTCCGCCTTTTCACGGTTGATGTCGATGAACACCGCCGGCGTTTCGGCCGTAAAGGTTGTGTAAGCAAATTGGAAAGCCTTATTTGTGTTCAACGCGCCCAACAGTTTTTTCGTCTGCCCGTCCAGTTTTGTGTAATCCAAACCGGAAATCATCTGGAAACGGATGTCCATACCGCCCTGGTTGCCAAGGCCGTTGATCGGCGGAAATTCGAACAGGAACAATTTGGCTTCGGGGATTTCTTTGTCCAGATACGCCTGCATTTTATCTTTTAATACCGTCGAATACAGCGCGGGATTTTTGCGCTTTGCCCAATCTTCCAGATCGACGATGAACATCCCCGCATTTTCGGCGCGTCCCGCCAGAATGCTGACGCCGACGACGCCCATCGAACCGCGAACGCCTTCCTGCTTCTGAACAATCTCCGTGATTTTTTCGATCACTTCGCGCGTCCTGTTGTAGG
>JAFVEJ010000079.1 GCA_017476085.1 Alphaproteobacteria bacterium | reverse complement strand
TATCCTACGATGTCAAGAAACCGCGGAAAGATTACACAAACCCTCCCCGCGGTTTCTTTTTATCCGAAAAAAAACAATGCGGTCATCGCTTTTAAAGTCGGAATATATGATCTATAAAAAAATCAGACCTACTGAAAACCTGATCAGAAAATTCCTCTAAAAAAACATGTCTCCGCGCCCCGACGTGTGATTTTCAAATTGCAAAAAGGCAATCTTCAAAAAAAAGATTGCCTTCAAAATATTTTTAAATAATTTTCAATTCCTGAGCCCTGACCACTGCGGCCGTCCGCGTTTTTACATTCAGACGCAGAATTACTCCCGATACATGCAACTTGATTGTAGAAACCGACAGATTCATTTGACTGGCTATTTCCTTATTTTGAAAGCCTTTTGCCAAATATTTCAATACCTCTTTTTGCTTCGGCGTCAAACGGAAATCTTTGTCAAGCGACATTTTCCTGCCAGATAGTTTATCTTTTTTCATTTTCAGCCCTCTAAATATACAACTTTTAATTGAGTTATTTAAAAATAACTATCTTAATAAGAATACTATCAAAAATATCTTTTGTCTATATAGCCATTTGACTTTAATCCAACGACCCAAAAAATCCTGAAAAAAAAAGCGCCTTTACCTTCAATCAAAAGTATGCTTTATTCTGAAAAATCGAAAAGGATTTATTCCCTATGCACAACATGAAATTAAAAATTCTGTTAGCCTCTCCGCGCGGTTTTTGCGCCGGCGTCACGCGCGCCGTACAAATCGTGTCCATGGCTTTGAAAAAATTCGGCACGCCCGTTTATGTCCGTCATGAAATTGTACACAACAAATATGTCGTGCAGACTTTGGCCGATCAAGGCGCAATATTTGTCAACGAACTTGATGAAGTGCCGGATGGCGCCGTCGTGATTTTTTCGGCCCATGGCATTCCCGTTTCCGTTATGGAAGAAGCCAAACGCCGCAATCTGATGACAATCGACGCAACCTGTCCTTTGGTCGAAAAAGTGCATAAAGAAGCGCGTAAAAACTATGACGAAGGTCGCAAAACGCTTCTGATCGGGCATCAGGGACACCCGGAAGTCATCGGCACGATGGGGCAAATTCCAGCCGATGAAATGAAACTGATTTCCTGTGTCGCCGATATTGATACCATTCCGCAAGGTTGGGCGGACAAGCTGGGGTATGTTACCCAAACGACACTTTCTTTGGATGAAACGGCCGAGCTGATTCAAGCGTTAAAAGTTCGGTTTCCTCATATCGCCAAACCGCATCGAAACGATATCTGCTACGCGACAACCAATCGGCAAAAAGCCGTGAAAGCGATTGCAAAAGAATGTGATCTGCTGATGGTGATCGGCGCACCGAATTCGTCCAATTCCAAACGATTGGTGGAAGTTGCCAAAGAAGCCGGATGCTCCCGTTCCATTTTGGTACAGCGTGCCGAAGAAATTGATCAAAACTACTTGATGGACGTTAAAACGCTTGGCATTACCGCAGGCGCTTCCGCTCCTGAAATTTTAGTAAAAGAAGTCATCGACAAATTGGCCGAACATTTTCAAATCACATTATCGGAACACGTTGAAACGGAAGAAAAAGTGTCTTTCCCCCTTCCCGCTTCGTTAAGAGAATAATCATGGCCGTTTATACCAAAGTTATTTTTGAAGAACTCTCGGAATTTTTAAAGCAATTCGACATCGGCGCGCTTGTGTCCTTGACCGGTATTTCCGAAGGCATCGAAAACACGAATTATCTGGTGCAAACGGATAAAGCCCGTTTTATCCTGACGCTTTATGAAAAACGCGTCAATCCGCAGGAATTGCCGTATTTCTTAAACTTGATGACTCATCTGGCAAACAAAGGCATTACCTGTCCGTTGCCGGTTGCGGCTAAAAATGGGGAAAACTTATTGCCTTTGTGCGGCAAAAAAGCCTGTCTGACGACTTTTTTAAACGGAAAATCCGTTGCGAAAATCACGCCCGAACATTGCGGACAACTGGGGAAAGCTATGGCGAAAATGCACTTGGCGGGACAAGATTTTTCCGGATTTCGCAAAAATGATTTATCCGTTGACGGTTGGGAAAAATTATTGAGCAAGATCGGCAAAGCAGCCGATACTGTCGCAGACGGCTTGTTTGAAGAAATGACGGAAACTTTTCAAACCGTAAAAAAACATTTTCCGTCCGATTTGCCGCAAGGCGTCATTCACGCCGATTTGTTTCCCGACAACGTCTTTTTCTCCGATGAAAAATTATCCGGCATTATCGACTTTTATTTTGCCTGCAACGACGCGCTTGTTTACGAATTGGCCGTCTGCCTGAACGCGTGGTGCTTTGATCAGGACACATGGGATCTCAATCCCGCCAAAGCGAAAAATATGATTGAAGACTACGACCGCATCCGTCCGCTCTCAAACGAAGAAAAAGAAGCCTTGCCAATATTGGCTCTGGGCAGTGCCTTGCGCTTTTTGCTGACGCGGACATACGACTGGCTGAACCGCGTGCCGGGCGCTCTGGTCACGCCGAAAAACCCGCTGGAATATGTGAAAAAACTCCGCTTTCATAAAAAGATTCAGGATTATCGGGAATACCTGAAATAAACGCAACGCTTGAAAAGTTCACTTCTTTTTGTTAAATTGCTTCTGTCGGAAGATTTCCGGCAGGACGTCAGAAACCCTTGGAGTATAGCCGCATTGTGTATGGCGGCTAATAAATTATATGCCGAATCTGTCCTTAAACGGGCGGATTTCGGCGAATAAGGCTGTGTGCTGAATAAGCCGAGCCGTTTTATACTCTACGGTTTCTGAAAATCCGCCCGCCTTGGAAAAGGCGGGTTTCGTTTAACTTTAACAAACAGGATTTCAGAAAGGGATTTATCACCATTTAATCAGATACAATCCATATCATTTAAGTCTGATTTCCCTTTATGAAAACCGTAAACAGGAGAAATAAAATGGCGAAAAAAGCAGAAAAGAAAATTCACTATGGAACTTGTAAAAAATGTAAGAAACGGGTTCCATGCGCCATACATTGGCTGCCGGAAACTTGTGGTTTTCTTTTTCTTTTCTCTTTTATTTTTAAACAAGAATGGCTTATCTATACATTTTGGCTTGTTCCTGTAGGATTTATTTCATATTTTATATATGGATATCGTTGTCAATATTGCGGTTCTCGCGTTTCACAGGTTAAATAAAAATGGAAGAATTTCTTTTTTATGAAAAATCGTATGCTTACTTAGTTAAAGAAGCCGTTAAACAGAAGCTTTCCGCAGATGATCTGGAAAAATATTTCAAAGCATTTTCCGATTACGACATCAACACCGAAAAAACGACTTTTGAAGCTATTTTTGAACGTATGGTCATATCGCTTCAAAATCGAAACATGATGCCCTCCGTGATTAAATATTCCTCGCCAAAGTATGAAAAAATTTTAAGATTTTTTCATCCTGCGGATATTTTAGCCGAATACGCTGACGGAGCGGCTTTGTTTAACGCAATGAAAAAAGAAGGATTTTCTGTTAATGACAAACATTCCATTTTATTTGAAAGATGGTGCAATTACATCCTTTCCGGCGCGGAATTTATGATGGAATTTAAGTCAAAAGAAAATTTAAAAAATTTTTTTAATTCCTTTCAAACAAACAGTTTGGCAAAAGCTGCTTTGCCAAGTTTGATCGCGAAAGAAATTAAAGGTTTTGGTTTTGCTTTAGCTTGCGATTTCTTAAAAGAAATCGGTTATGATTATCCCAAACCGGATGTCCATTTAATAGATGTGTTTAAACAGCTGTATCCTAAAGAAAAACTTGATCAATATAATGCATATAAACTGATTTTAAAAACGGCTGAAAAAATCGATATGGGAAATACGACATGCAAAGCCTATAAATTAGATAAGATTATATGGCTTTGTTGCACGCATAATTTTTATCTGCATCAGGAAAAATCTAAAAAAGAAAAATCATTCCGAAAAGAATATTTAAAAGAAATCGGTTTTGATGAATTAAATGCCTAAAAAAAGCGGGAAAATTCCCGCTTTTTTCATTTTCTTTTCTGCGTTCTTAACGCTTCCGCGCCGGAAACAACGTCCAGCAATTCCGTCGTAATGTTTTCCTGACGCATTTGCTGATATTCCAGATTCATCGCTTCCAGATTTTCATCAATATTCTTTTCCGCCGCCTGCATCGTCGTCAGCCGCATATGGTGCTCCGCCGATAAAGCGTCGGTAATCGCCGTTGACAGCTCAATCAGCAAGCGTTCCCGCATCAAAGCGGAAAAAATCTGTTCCGGCGGCAAGGTATACGTCGGAAAATTACGTCCCGGCCAACCGATATTTTTCAACCGTTCCAACCATTCCGTTCCCAGCGGCATTAACAAAGAAGATGTCGGAACAACGCCCGTTCCCTGCTTTTGACTGTAAAAAAGATAAACTTGCGTTATTCTGTCCGTCTGCATATGCTCGTGAGCCGTCACCAAAACGGAAGCCGCCGTTTTGCTGACCGCTTTAACCGAATTGGAAATCGGATAGCTTTCGATTAAATTGCGTTCGTCGCGCGACAACTGAGCAATGATCTGGCGACCGACGGCGATAAAAGCCGTTTGTTCGACTTTAAATCCCTTTTCCGTCAGAAATTTTTCGGCATAGCGGACGACTTCGCGGTTCATTTTGCCGACCAGTCCCGTATCCGACCCGATAACAACGGCCAATGCCCGTTTGGCATCCGGTTTGACGGACGGATTTTTCGGCAGCTTTAAATCGCCGTTTTTCATCAAAGCGACCGCGCTCAGATTGATTGTCCGGCCATATTCCACCAACGATTTCAAAGCCGTGTCGTATTGAATGATACTGACCGCGGACAACGATTTCATCGTGGAAACGATCGACCGTAAATCCTTTGTTGTCTTGATGCGCTTTTGAAGCCCTTCAATATCCATACTTTTTCCTAAACCTGTTTGGCGGACAAAACGCGTTCGTTAATCAAAGCTTCTTTAATATCTGCCGTCAGCTGCTTTTTGTTTTCGGCTGACAACTTCTCGCGGCGCAGAATAAGTTCGGCTATTTCACGATGTTTCGTTTTCATCAGATTGGAAATAATCGCATACGCTTTATCACGCAATTTATCGGATACGTTATCCAAAAGTCCTTCCGTCGTCGCGAACAACACTGCAATTTGATCGACGACAGGCACAGGCGCGAACTGCTTCTGCTGCATCACGGCGCGGATAGCGCGACCGCGTTTAAGCTGTCTTTCCGTGTCGGCATCCAGATGCGAACGGAACTTTGCAAAGCTTTCCAATTCCTCGAACTGCGAAAATGACAGCTTCAGCGGACCGACCAGAGAACTGTACGCCGGCAGCTGCGCGTCGCCGCCCACACGGGAAACCGAGCGCCCCGTGTCGATCGCGGGCAGAATGCCTTTCTGAAACATCGGAGAAGACAGATAAATCTGTCCGTCAGTAATGGAAATGATGTTTGTCGGAATGTAAGCGGAAATGTTCTGCGCTTCCGTTTCCACAATCGGCAGAGCTGTCAGAGAACCGCCGCCAAACTCGGGACGCAAACGCGTCGAACGTTCCAACAGACGCGAATGAATATAGAAAATATCGCCCGGGAAAGCTTCGCGGCCGGGAGGACGGCGCAACAACAAAGACAGTTCGCGGTACGCGCGGGCATGGTTCGTCAGGTCGTCGTAAATGACGAGGACATCCTTGCCCTTTTCCAGAAAGTATTCGCCGATCGCCGTCGCCGCATTCGGAGCGATATACTGCAGGCCCGCCGTTTCATCGCC
>JAFVEJ010000078.1 GCA_017476085.1 Alphaproteobacteria bacterium | reverse complement strand
TATCTGAAAGCGCAAAAGGGGTTTGAAGGTTTCGGCGAACACAAGCTTTCCGCCCTGCTGTCCGAAATGCTCGCGAAAGAAGACAAAGACTGGGATAAAAAGCCGGACATCAAGTGGAACTTCACCAAATTCCTGATCGACCGGAACGGAAATGTTGTCGCCCGCTTCGAACCGACCGCCGATATGGAAGCCGTCGAAGCGAAAATAACGGAATTGCTTTGATCGGAAAAACGCTATGAACGATTATGCGAAAGCAAAAGGAACGGCTATAGAAAAGACGATACGGGGGCAAATGCAGGCGGAGCTTTCAGGAGCGGGAATGTATTTTGCTTTGGCCCGCGCGGCGGAAAGGCTGAACCTTGACGAGGTCGCCGGACAATTCAAAGAGCTGGCCGCAGAACACGCGGCACAAGCAAGTTTCTACGCCGGATTTTGCGGAAGATATCCGTTTGCGGAAAACGAATTCTGGCAATTCGTCAAAGGCCTTTCGCAAGCCGAATACTTCGGGGAAAAGGCCATTAAAGGGCTTGCCGCCGCCGTGAAGGAGGCCGGTTTTGCCGACGCTGCCGGAACGATCGGAACTTTTGCGGCTCAACACGGGCGTCACGCGGAAGTAACGCAACGATTGACGGAAAAATATGCGTCCGGAAACATTAAACAAAACACGGAAAAACGCTATGTATGCGGCGTTTGCGGATACGTCTATGAAGGCGAACTTGCCGATAAACCGGAAGACTTCACCTGTCCGTTGTGCGGTATGCCAAAATCCGCATTCAAACCAAAGGAATAATAGATTGCTTAAATAATGAAATTAGGTGTTTCAGCAATTCAACTGAATTGTTTCCGGTATCATTGATTGAAAATTAAAGCGCGGGCGGTTTCTTTGTAAAGAAAGAAACCGCTCTTGTTTCACGTGGAACGTTTTGAAATATATCAATTTGATTTTTTTAACTCTAAAGCAATGTCGATTTGTTTTGCGATTAAAGATAATGTCTTTTCATCGCAATTCTGCAAACGGTCGATAATACGAATCAACGTGATGTTTAATGCTTTGGCGTATTTGCGTTCTTCGGTTAAATCCGCAAAAGAAATTTGTAAAACATCCATAATCGCCAATAATGTTGACAGCCTCGGATCTGCCAGTCCGCGCTCGATATTGGATATCGTATTAACCATTTTTCCGGATTCCGCCGCCAGGTCAAATTGATTCAGCCCTTTTTGCTTTCTGAAAAGAGCTATTTTTCGACCGATATCCTTTAAAATTTCATTTTTATCCATAGCTGACAGTTTCCTATTTTAATGTGGATTCTGACAACCTGTTAAAATATGTATTTTTAAGTTGATAAATCAGATATACACAGTATAATATGTAAAATGACATTTTTTTATATTGGACTAATAGGAAAACCATGAAGTTACACGAAGCAATGCAGTTGGTTTTAAAAGAAAACGACAGACCTATGACGGCTCGGGAATTAGCCGATGAAATCAATAAAAGAAATCTATACACACGAGGAGACAGAGAACCTATACCGCCTAATCAAATTGGCGCTCGCGCTAGAAAATATCCACAGCTTTTTGAAAAAACAGAAATAGACGGAAGAGTTCACTTTTTGTTGAGGAAGTAAAATGAAAAAGCGTCTGTTATCTATTCTCACTATTTTGAGCTTAGTTTCCGGATGTATTCAATCGTTACCGGAACCGTATGAAATACGGTATTTTAAAAATGATATAACAAACAGAAATTGTTCCAAAATAAGACTTGGAACATGCCATATGAGATATTCTTTTAGTATAGAGCAGTTGTTTGATGAAGAAATAGGTCAATCAATAGGAGGAATTTATCCGGCTATAAAGGAGAAGATGAATAGACCTCTACAAGTTGTGGCTAAAGACAATGATAGTACATATTTAGTAGCAAAACAAAATCGTTCAAGTTGGGAAAGTATATATTTTTTTCAAATACCTATACATATATTAGAACAATGTACCGTAAGCGAAGAAGAATACAAAAAAGTTAAAAAAGAAAAAGCTCTTGCCGCAAAAGTTGCTGCTAAAAAAGCCGCTGAAAAGAAGGCTAAAATAGAATCTGAAAAGAAACGCGAAGCCGAGCAAAAAGTCGCTGAAAAGAATAATGATGTTATGAAAAAATACGGAAAGCCTTTTTGTGAGCCATTTAAAGCGGAAAGCATAAATTTGCCGTTGGGTGTTGAAAAAATAGATTGGGGTGAAACCAAAGGCAATATAGGAGCCAAAGGATACGAAGACGGATTTGTAAACGGATATTATGTAAGCGGCGCTAAATATGTTGAGAAAAAAAGAGATTGCTTATTTAGAGCAACCTTTTATATTGATCAAGTTGTGCCGGACGGAGTATTGGTTTACGACAGACAAGAGGTTTGCGAAGGATATTATCGCAGATATTGCCGCAACGAAAATAAAGGACCATATTTTATTACTCTGAATAAAAAAGATACAGATCTGGTTGATGGAGATAATATAAGGGGTTTGTTTGAATATGTTGGTTCCCATACGTATCAATCGGTATTAGGCGCCCCTAAAACGGTTTTAAGATTCAAACATATTGAATAAAAATAAAAAAAAGCCGGAGAATTTCTCCGGCTTTTTTTGCACTCCGAAAACCGCGCGCTAGGTGCGGTATCTATTTGTTTCAGCCTGTTAATTAATTAAAAAAGTAAAACAATTCAATTGAAAAAAATGATAAGATCGGCTATTTTGGAAATATACTCTAAATTAGCCGAAAGAAATTTTCATGCTTGAAAGAACCCTGACCAAACATCTGACTCATATCGCCAAAAATTTTCCTGTCATTTTAGTGACGGGACCGCGGCAAGTCGGTAAATCCACGCTTCTGGAAAATTTTATGCCTGAAAAATACGGTTATGTCAGTCTGGACAATCTGGACGAACGGGAATTGGCGGTAAAAGATCCCGCACTGTTTTTACAAAATCATCAGCCGCCGGTGTTAATTGATGAAATACAGTATGCTCCTCAATTACTCAGTTCTATCAAAATATATGTTGACCGGCATAAAGATCAAAAAGGCTTATTTTTATTAACGGGATCTCAAAAATTTCACTTGATGAAAGGTGTCCAGGAAACTTTGGCGGGACGGGTAGCCGTTTTGGATTTGCTCGGGCTTTCCGCCTCTGAAATACGGCAGGAGCCGGATCGTTCATTCTTTTTGCCGACGGACGAGTGGATTTTGAAAGTAAAAAACATAAAAACGCCTTCCAAAACAGTTCAGGAAATCTATACGGAAATCTGGAACGGTTCCTTTCCCGAATTGGTTTGCAGAAACGGGGAAGATCGGGATATTTATTACAGTTCTTATCTTCAGACATATATTGAACGAGATGTACAGACGGCAGGCAATATTTCCGATGTGATAACGTTTAAAAATTTTGTCAAAGCCATTGCTGCGCGAACGGGACAGCTGTTGAATATTTCCGATATGGCGCGGGATGTTGCGATTGATAATAAAAAAGCGAAAGAATGGCTGAATATATTGGAAATGTCGGGACTGATCCGTTTGCTTTATCCGTATTACAACAACATCACAAAGCGCATTGTTAAAACACCTAAAGTTTATTTTCTGGATACGGGATTGTGCAGTTATCTGACGGGGTGGGATTCGCCTAAATCGCTTGAAGCCGGAGCAATGAGCGGCGCAATTTTGGAAACGTATGTTTTTTCAGAAATTTTAAAGTCGTATTGGCATAATGCGAAAGAGGCTCCGATTTATTATTACCGCGACAAGGATATGAAAGAAATTGATTTTTTAATAGAAATGAACAGTGTTTTGTATCCGATTGAAATAAAAAAGACAATGATGCCATCTTTAAATGCCGGAAAGAATTTCAATGTTTTAAACGGATTGCAAAAACCGGTCGCTTCCGCCGTTGTTTTAAGTTTAAAGCCGGAAGTGTCTTATATATCAAAAGATATTGTTTCCATACCTGTTTGGTTGATTTGATTCAATAAAACGGTTTGTTTAAATATGGCATATCAATCGACACATAGAATGATAATTTAGATTGAAAACGAAAAAGCCGGAGAATTTCTCCGGCTTTTTCATTTTGGTTTATGTTACAATCCGTTGATCCAGTCGGCGACTTTTGCTTCGACTTGTTTGTCGTATTTCTTATCCATATTGTTAAAGGAAGCGTGTTGTAAAATTTGCGCGTTTTTCGCGGTTGCGGCGAAATCTTCGAAAAATGTGCCGACATTGCTTCCCTGCGTTGAAAAAGGAACAACCTTTTTGCCCTGAAAATCGACTTGTCCCAAAACGGAAAAGAGAGGAGGTGCCATTGTGTACCACCAAACGGGCGCGCCGACAAAAATCACATCGTAAGCCGCAATGTCAGGTAAAGATTCAACGGCCGGATACTGTTTGTTTTTGATTTCCTTTTTCGATGTCGTGTAGAGTTTCGCACCGGTCGGATAAGCTTCTTTTGTTTTGATTTCAAACGTGTCCGCATTCGTTTTCGCGGCAATTTTTTCCGCAATGTCTTTCGTGTGTCCCGTCAGCGAATAATATACGACCAGAACTTTGCCGAGGTCGTTCTTGACTTCGGCGGATTTGTTTTCGTATTGCGCCATTTCCTTTTTGTTTTTTGCCGAAACGCGGTAAAGATGGAACAAACCGCCTATGCCGCCGATGACGACGGCCGCAATGATGATGCCCAAAACATATTTCATTTATAAAGC
>JAFVEJ010000077.1 GCA_017476085.1 Alphaproteobacteria bacterium | reverse complement strand
CTTTTTGTTTGGGGAAACAAATTTAATGGCAAGTTATACTTATACACCGCGCGGCGTTTGTTCCCGTCTGATGACGTTCGACATTGAAGACGGCAAATTACATAACGTCCGCATTATGGGCGGATGCCCCGGCAATCTGGCGGCGATCGGCCGTTTACTGGAAGGAGCGGACGCGGAAAAAACCGTTGAAACGTTAAAAGGAAACGACTGCGCCGGCAAAGGAACATCCTGTGCGGATCAGCTGTCCATTGCCATATCTCAAGCGTTAGAAAACGAAAAAAAGCCCGCATTGCAGATTTAAGACAAAAAAATACCGCCGGATCAAATGACCCGGCAGTATTCCTTTTAATTTAAACCTGCGTTTTATAGCCCGGCAAAGATGTTTTTATTCTTTCGTATTCGTCTATTGCCTTCATAATCACGTTAAAGGCTTCGTGCTGATTTAAAAATCCTTCGACAATAACTTTTTTATTTTCCAGCTTTTTATAATCTTCAAAAAAACGCTGCACTTCGATCATACGATGCGGCGGCAGTTCGTCAATCGAAGAATAATGCGCGTATTCCGGATCATCGGCATGCACGGCAATAATCTTGTCGTCCGCTTCGCCCTGATCGACCATTTTCATCACGCCGATCGGACGCGCAACCATAATCGTCAGCGGAAACACGGGTTCCTGCCCCAATACTAAAATATCCAGCGGGTCATGATCTTCGCAGTAGGTGCGGGGAATCAAGCCGTAATTCGCGGGGTAATGAACGCTGGAATACAGAACGCGGTCAACGCGGATCAAACCGCTCGGCTTATCCAGTTCATATTTATACTTTGATCCTTTGGGGACCTCAATCACAGCCGGAACAAACTGAGGAACTTTTCCGATCAGCTCTACGTCATGCCATGGGTGCATGGATAAATCTCCTAAAAAAATAATAAAGAACTGAATTATAATATCACGCTGAATATCAAAAGAAAGATAGAAGTTGACTTGCGGGAAACTTTTGAAAAAGCTATACTGATTTTAGTGAAATTTGAAAAGGACGAAAGCCGTGACGAAAAAACCGGAACAAGAATCTTTTTATGAAGTCCACTTAAATAAATATGACGAACTGATGATTTCCATGCATGCCAGAGAAGGCGAACCCAACTCTCCCGTATTGATTTACGACGGCGGAGATCATGCATTATTATACAGAACGCCGCAGTCTTCCGTCCTTCTGGACTTTATTCATCCGGAAGTCCGTCCTTACCTGCTGAAAGCCAATCAGGTTTTGATCGCCGAAACGAAAAACTATCAGGTAACGCGCGAATATACGGCCGTGTGCAAACGCGTTAAAAATTTGCCGATTGATGAAAACGGCATCAAGCCTCTGTTAAGCAAAGAGGAAGCCGAACAAATCGACGAAAGAAACTTGTATAAATGAGACAGACACAGTTCACTTTGGATGTGCAGTCTTCGCCGGCAGGCTTTACCAATATCACTCCCGCGATAGAAAGAGTTGTTCATAATTCCGGCATTCAAACCGGTTTGTTAACCGTTTTTATCAAACATACTTCCGCCAGTTTGATTATTCAGGAAAATGCAGACCCGGATGTTTTATCGGATTTACGCCGTTTTTTTGATCGTTCCGTCCCGCAGGACAAATCCCTCTACACACATACCTATGAAGGAAAAGACGATATGCCCGCTCATATCCGAACGGCATTAACCAATGTCTGCCTGAACATTCCCGTCACGGACGGAAAAACGGCTTTGGGAACATGGCAGGCCGTTTACCTGTGCGAACACCGCGATCAGCCGCACATCCGCCATATTGTTCTGCATTTAATCGGGGAATGAATCGCTCCATTTGCCGTCGCAATAATATTCCAACGGCGTAAAGCGTTCCTTATACGCCATATTCGACAGCTTTTTAATCAAATAGCCTAAATAAACATAAGGTTTTTGATGCTCTCTTGCCCGGCGAATCAATTCCAAAATCATAAAAGTACCAAGACTTCTTTTATTTAAAGTCGGCTCAAAAAAACTGTAAACGGCGGAAAAACCATCGTCGAACACATCTGTCAGCATAACGGCGATCAGCCTGCCTTGTTCCCTGACCTCAAGCAAATCCGTCTCAATCGGGGAATCTTCTACCATCGCGCGGTATTCTTCAAACTGCATTTTTCCCATTTCACCGCCCGCATGACGCGCTGATTGATAGGCCTTAAATAAATCGTACTGTTCTGCCGTAGCTACATTCGGAACAACACACAAATGAACTGTTTTATTGCGTTGCATTACCTTTTTCATCGATTGAGAAGGTATAAAATCCTGCGCACGAACGCGCACGGACACGCATGCCCGGCAATCGGGACATGACGGAATATAGCATAAATTATGCGAACGGCGAAAACCCGCGCGCGAAAGAACATTTGCCCACGTTTGCGCCGCCGTTCCGCTTAAATCTGCGGCCGTCTTTGATTCCAAACGGTCGGGAAGATAATCGCACGGCATCGGTTTCGTTGCGTAAAATGCTTTTAAAGGCTGTTTGATTTGATTCATAGCCGCAACTTTACCGGAAAAATTCTAAAAATATTTTAAAAAGCGCAAAATTAAAGTTCTGGAATTATCCGATATTTCCGTTTGAGCATATCGTTTGATCAAAGCAACGCCCCGAAAAGGCCGTACCAGATTCGGCCAAATGATTTTATTTTTCTGACGAATTTCCACCTGCATTTTTCCGGCGTTTCCGAAAGCCGTCAAAACAGCCTCTCCGCCGCCATATTTCAAAGCATTTAAAACGGCTTCATGAACAGCCAAACGATATGTCATCAATTCAAACGGCGAAAAAGAAGAATGCTTTTGCGCTTCGTTCATGATGATTAAAGCGGCATCCTGCTCCGGATCAATTTTTAATCTGATTTTCCATTCGGGTTGTTTCATTTTTCAGCCTTTATTCTTGACATTAAGCGTAATTTTTCGTATCTTAATCAAGTAATTTTTTTCAACAGTCCTATATGGCTGTAAAATCCTGGGG
>JAFVEJ010000076.1 GCA_017476085.1 Alphaproteobacteria bacterium | reverse complement strand
CTGTTGAGGGAATTGGGTGTTAAGAATATCGTTATGTGCGATTCCAAAGGCGTAATCTACAAAGGACGCACGGCAGGGATGAACCCGTTCAAGGAATCTTTCGCCTGCGAAACGGATGCGCGCACTCTGGCCGAAGCCGTCAACGGCGCGGACGTGTTTCTGGGCTTGTCCGTCAAAGGTGCTTTGACGCCGGAAATGGTCAAAACAATGAATAAACAGCCGCTGATTTACGCCTTGGCAAATCCGAATCCGGAAATCACGCCGGAAGAAGCTTTTTCTGTGGCGCCGGACGCAATCGTCGCGACGGGACGGTCGGATTATCCTAATCAGGTCAACAACGTTTTGGGCTTTCCTTATATTTTCCGCGGCGCGTTGGATGTCAGAGCGTCGCAGATCAATGAGAAGATGAAGCTCGCGGCAGCGCATGCTTTGGCGGAGTTGGCTCGGGCGGACGGGCTTTCAAAAGACAAAATCATCCCGTCGCCATTTGACGATCGCTTGATCGAAACCGTTCCGGTCGCGGTAGCCAAAGCCGCCTGTGAAACGGGGGTAGCTCAAAAGCCTGTCGAAGACTGGGATGCTTACCGTATGCAGCTGAAATCCCGAGTGAAAAGAGGATAAAAAATGGCTATTCGCGATTCCGATAAAGAGGACGTTCCTTATTTCTTTATAGAGCGTGTTTTAACGGTTTCTCTGCCGTCGGCCCTGATGTTGCTGATCCTTGTCATGTCCAAATATATTCAGCCGGATGTGGCGATTGTCGGGTTCGGGATGGTCGTTTGTTTGAATATCGTTTTGGCAATGCCGTTTTTGATGAAATTAAAGAATTTGACCCAATACGTTCATCAATTGGCGCAGGAAGAGGAGGTTCCGGAAGTTCCTGTTTTTGGCAAACAGGATGAGGAATCTATTCGAATCGTTGCCGCTATTAACCAAATGCGCAATGTTTGGACAACACGCACGGAACATTTGGAAGCGCAGACGCTTTCCGATGCGGCGGTGCTGGACAGTTTGCCGGATCCTTTGCTGATGTTGGACAATGATGGAATCGTGATCGGAGCAAATTTGGCGGCACGCGAATTGTTCGGCTTCAATGTGCGCGGTCAATCTTTAAGAATATTGGTGGAATCTCAGTATTTGCCGCTGGCATTAGATCGTATTTTGCAGGAACAGACGCGCAAAGAAAGTCTGGAAATTTATTTTAAGCAAAAAATTTTTAATGCAAAAATCGAACGTTTGCCTGCCGAGGCAAAAGCCGGCGCGGTTGCCGTTTTAGCTTTGTATGATATGACGGCCAGAAAGCAGTTTGAGCAGATGCAGTCGGATTTTATTGCCAATGCCAGTCATGAGCTGCGCACGCCTTTATCGGTGTTGTCGGGATTTATTGAAACGCTGCAGGGAATGGCAAAAGAAGATGAGGAAGCCAGAGATCGTTTTTTAAATATTATGCAGGTGCAGGCGGGGCGTATGTCCAATTTGATCGAAAGTCTGCTTTGTTTGTCGCGCCTGCAGATGAATGAAAAGCAAGAGCTTTCGGAACAGGTGAAAATTCCTGAAATTTTGCCGGTTATTAAGCAGATGTTGGATGCCAAAGCCGCAAAAACAGATATGACGATTGTTTTGAAACCATGTGCGCAGTCGGGCAAAATTTTAGGCAATGTCAACGAACTTAATCAAGTGTTTCAAAATCTGACGGATAATGCGCTGAAATATGGCAAACAGGGCGGAACAGTTACGGTATCCTGCCGTGTTTTGCCTAATGATAATATCCTTGACAGGAATGTTTCCGAAATTTATGCCGTTTCCGTTCACAATACGGGCGAACCGATCGCACCGGAAAACCTTCCGCATTTGTTTGAACGTTTTTATCGTGTGGCGGAAACAAAAAATAAGGCGGACGGAACCGGTTTAGGACTGTCAATCGTCGAACAGATCGTCAAGCATCATAACGGGAGAATCAAAGTGGAAAGCTCAAATGAAACCGGAACGATCTTTACGGTGTATCTGCCGATGCATCCGCTTGATTCTTCTGCGGAAACTTCCGATTCAGAAATCCCAGAACAATCAGTCCCGGCAGACTCAGAGCAGCCGTAATCATAAAGAAAACGGGCCAGCTTGTATGGTCGGCCAGCCATCCGCTGGTTGACGACAACAAGTCGCGCGGCAAAGCCATCAGAGAGCTGAGCAGAGCGTATTGTGTTGCGGTGTAGGCGGCATTGCATAAAAACGACATATACGCGACAAAAGCCGAAGTCGCCATAGCGGAAGTCAGATTGTCCGAAACAACGGAAATCATCAGCCACGTCATACTGTTCCCCTGCGTTGCCAGATAAGCAAAAGGCAGGTTGCTGAATCCCTGCAAAATGCCGCAAATCAGCAGACTGCGCATAATTCCCCAACGGACAACGACGATTCCGCCCAAGAATCCGCCCAGAAGAGTGGCGATAATGCCATACAGTTTTACAACCGTCGCAATCTGTGCATAGGTGAAACCCATTTCCATATAAAACGGCGATGTCATTGTGCCGAGTGTCGTTTCACATAG
>JAFVEJ010000075.1 GCA_017476085.1 Alphaproteobacteria bacterium | reverse complement strand
CCTTTTTACAAAGAGCAAAACTCTTTGGTTGGATAAAGAAATGAATCATGAAAACGGGAAAGAAATGATGGGAAAATTATTTGGAAAAACACCATTTGATTTTCCTAAATCCGTTGATTACGTTCAAAAATGCCTGCAATTAGGAACTTTTAACTATGAGTCTCAGATTGTCTTGGATTTTTTTTCCGGTTCGGCGACAACGGCTCAAGCGGTGATGCAGTTAAATGCCGAAGACGGCGGTAAACGTCGCTTTATTATGGTGCAGCTGCCGGAACTGACCGATGAAAAATCCGAGGCATTTAAAGCCGGATACAAAAATATATGTGAAATAGGTAAGGAACGTATTCGCCGCGCAGGCCGCAAAATAAAAGAACAAAATGCCGATGTTGATGTCGGTTTCAAAGTTTTGAAACTGGATACTTCAAATCTTATTAAATGGGACGATACGCCCGTAAAAGATACTGATGTTTTGCGCGAACGGTTTGACACGATGATTAAAACGCTGAAATTCGACCGCGGCGAACTTGATGTCGTTTATGAAGTAATGCTGAAACTCGGCATTGAACCAACGGCTAAAGTATCTGAAGAAAACATTGGCGGGCGCAAGGTGTGGGCGATTGGCAAAGACGATATTGTTCTGGTTTGTCTTGACGGTTCGGGGAATGGTGTGACGCCCGATGATGTTGCCTCTTTTTGCGCGCTTGCTCCGAAAAAAATCGTTTTTGCCGAAGAAGCGTTTAAAGACGATGTTGTTTTGTCAAATGCTTATTATATCTGTCAGGATAACGGGATTGAAGCCGATTTGTTGTAAGAGCAAAGCATGAGATTAAAATTTAAAAGTCAGGATTTTCAAACCGAAGCGGTTAATGCTGTTGTCGAATTGTTCAAAGGGCAGGAAAAGGCCGATATGACTTTTTCCATTACCGATCAGCAAAGTTTTTGGGAGCAAAATCAAGGAATAGGCAATCGGATTTTAATTTCTCTTGAAACATTGAACGATAATTTACATACCGTTCAAAAAGCACATTCTTTGCCGCAAACGGATATTTCGGATATCAACGCTTTTCCTGTATCGGTTGAAATGGAAACCGGAACGGGCAAGACGTTTGTTTATACTCAAACAATGTTGGAATTGAACAAACGTTACGGCTTTAAAAAGTTTATTGTTGTCGTGCCGAGTGTCGCCATTCGCGAAGGCGTGTTTAAATCTTTTCAAATGACATCGGACTATTTCAAAAATCAATATGACAGCTTGCCGTATCGATTTTTTATTTATCAATCGGAAAGATTGTCCGATGTCCGCGCTTTTGCCGTGTCTGATACGGTTGAAATTATGGTTATCAACATTGACGCCTTCAGAAAGGCTGAAAACGTTATCAATCAGCCGCAGGATAAATTGAACGGCGACAGTGCCATGCGCTATATCAGAAAAACGTGTCCGGTCGTGATTATCGACGAACCGCAAAGCGTAGATAATACCCCGAAGGCAAAAGAAGCGATCGCAAGCTTGAAGCCTTTGTGTGTTTTGCGCTATTCCGCCACTCATCGCGAAAAGCAAAACCTTGTTTATCGCTTAACGCCTGTGGACGCATATCAAAAAGGATTGGTCAAGCAGATTTCCGTAATTTCAAATTCGGTCATCAACGATTACAACAAGCCGTATATTTGTTTAAAATCCGTGTCCAACAAAAACGGATTTTCGGCAAAAGTTGAAATAGACGTTGAAAACTCGGAAGGAAGCGTTAAACGCAAAACGGTTGTAGTCAAACCTCATTCCGATTTGTATGCTCTTTCCGGCGGCCGCAAATTGTATGAAAATTATAAGGTGGAAGGAATTGATTGCTCGGCGGGATTTGAACGGATTGAATTTTCAAACGCCGAAACGCTGACTTTAAATGAAAACATCGGCGATATTGATGACGATGTAATAAAACGTGCTCAAATACGTCATACGATTAAAACGCATCTGGATAAGGAATTACGCTGTTTTGATAAAGGAATCAAAGTGTTGTCCCTGTTTTTTGTGGATAAAGTGGAAAAATACCGCACGGCGGACGGGCAGAAAGGCGTTTATGCCGAAATGTTTGAAGCCTGTTATAACGAATTGATGAACAATCCGAAATATGCTCCTTTAAAGGAAAAATTCAATACGGACGTGAACAAAGCTCATAACGGGTACTTTTCTCAGGATAAAAAAGGAAAATACAAGGATACGAACGGCAGTACGCAAGCCGATAACGACACTTACAATACGATTATGAAAAACAAAGAGTGGCTTTTGTCCTTTGATTGTCCGCTTCGATTTATCTTTTCACATTCGGCGTTGAAGGAAGGTTGGGACAATCCGAACGTTTTTCAGGTCTGTACGCTGACAGATCAAAAATCCGTCTTCACCTGTCGTCAAAAAATCGGGCGAGGGCTGCGCTTATGCGTTAATCAGGCCGGCGAACGGATTGAAGATAAAAATATCAATATTCTGCACGTTGTCGCCAATGAAAGCTTTTCAGAGTTTGCCGGAAAGCTTCAAAAAGAAATTGAAAACGAAACGGGTGTTCAATTCGGCACTGTGACGGAAATTCCGATTCGAGACGCGCAGCGGGAAGTTTCGGTCAGACTGAAAAAACAAATTCTCGCTTCCGCCGAATTTTTGGAATTATGGAACAGAATTAAGCAAAAAACGACGTATCGCGTTCGGTTCGATGTGGAAAAGCTGATAGAAGAATGCGCTTCGGCAATTAAAGCTATGCCGGAAACTTCCGACGCCCGACTGGTGACGCAAACCGCCGATCTTATTATTCAAAACGCCGGCGTTTCTCATCAGGAACGCGCAATGTTCACAACGGATTTGGAACGAAATGATATTGTTCTGCCTGATATTTTGCGCTTGATTTCGGCAAAGACTTTATTGAAACGATCAACCGTCAGCCGTATTTTGCAACAAAGCGAGCGGCTGGAGGACTTTTTAAAAAATCCGCAGAAATTTTATGAAGAAACACTCAAAATAATTAAGGAAAAACGGCACGCTTTGGCAATAGACGGCATCAAGTACATCAGGCTTGCCGGTCGGGAATATTATGTTCAGGAAATTTTTGAAAGTATGGAATTAATCGCGTATCTGGATAAAAATGCTGTGGCGGTGGCAAACAGCGTTTATGATTACGTTGTTTATGATAGTTCTGTCGAAAGCGACTTTGCCCGTTCTTTGGACAACGATCCGGACGTTAAAATGTTTTTCAAAATGCCAAACCGCTTTAAAATCGAAACACCGATCGGCGCATATAATCCGGACTGGGCGGTTTATTTGGAAAAAAACGGAGAAGAACGGCTGTATTTTGTTCTTGAAACAAAAGGAACGGAAGATATGTTTAAATTAAGACCGGAAGAACGTCATAAAATTCACTGCGGAGCCGAACATTTCAAAGCTTTGAGCAACGTTGTGTTTTCGAATACTCCCGTCATGACATGGAAAGAGTTTAAACAAAACATTTGAAGTGTGTGTTGAGCGGATTGTTCTTAATCTTTAAAAAAAGTAAAAAAAACATTCTCAAACTATTGACTCTTCGGGGCGTTGAGTATACTTTGAACCCCTCTGTAGGGTGTCCGCAGTAAACACCTTATGGTTTGGTGTGTCCGGATTCTTCAAGGATTCGGGCAGGTTTTAATTTGTATAGGAGATAAAACTTGGCACGTATTGCTGGTTTCAATATTCCGACAAACAAGCGCGTGGAAATCGCTTTGACGTATATCCACGGCAGCGGTCGG
>JAFVEJ010000074.1 GCA_017476085.1 Alphaproteobacteria bacterium | reverse complement strand
CGGAGCTGGCATTATACGTTCCTGCCGTGCATTTTACGCAGCTGCAGTCGTTACTGTCGCGATAATAGCCCGCCGAACATGTACGCGAACAAGTTGTCGAGCCATCTCCGGAACAGGTGAAACCGGTCGGACATGTCGTGCATTGACCGTTGCTGAGCAGATAGCCAGATTTGCATCGCGTGCAGGTGTTTCCGTTGCATTGTGCGCAATTTGCGGGACAGAAAGTTGTTTTGCCGGAGCCGCCATTGTTGGCCGGCTGAAACTGGTAACTGGACGAGGTTCCCGAGCCGGTTGAACGGCCTAATTTTACGGCCCTCGCCTGAAGTTCGTTTGAACCGGCAAAGAAAAGGAAACCGGCCAGAATAAATAACGTGTATTTTTTCATGATCAGCCCCCCCTATTAATAATAAGCCAGATCGCCATCGCGGGGCACGCCGCTGGCGGTTGCTGATAGCGCATAATTATAACACGCGGCGCTCACGTTCATGCTTGTTACGACATCGATGACGCAGCTGTTGCCGTCGCTGGATTTTTTCATACCGCTCGGGCAGTTGCCGCTGACGGTGTTGGTCGCCGCAACGGTGACACAGGCCGATGATGCGTATGATCCCGCCGGCGAAGTGGTTCCGCTGGGGCAGGAAGTGCAGGACGAAGCGCCGTTTCCGGCGTACGTTCCCGCCGGACAAGTTGTGCAGGATGCGTTCCCCGTGCCGGAGGCGTACGTTCCCGCACCGCATGCCGTGCAGGTAGAAGCTCCCGCTGCGGAAAATTTTCCTGCGGCGCAAGCAGTGCAGGACGTATTTCCCGTGCCGGAAGCATATTTTCCCGCCGGACAGGACGAGCAGGATACAGCTGCATAGCTGGAAGTATATGTCCCTGCCGGACAGCTTGTGCAGGACGTATGGGTGTTTGTTCCGGTTTTATACGTTCCCGGCCCACAGCTGAGGCATGACGAACCGCTGCGATACTGTCCGGGGCCGCAGGTCGTGGTGGTATTGGGCACATATCCGCCGCCACCGCCGCCGCCTTCATACGCCTCCATTTGATAGGCGTTTTGGTAGTGCTGCAGGTTTGAGTTGCCGTCATTCACTACGGCTCCCGCAGTGCCTGCGAAAGAAAACAGCGCCGCAAAGGCGATGGACGCTGTAATGCTAATCCTTTTTTTCATATTCGGACCCTCCTTTTAAAAAAAATTGCCTAGTATTTATGAAAACACTAAAAAGAAATTTTTAAAAGAAAAATATAGGGTGTGGGGGTATAATATATTCTTAAAATCATGATGATTTTTGATCGGAAAGCAAAAACAAATGCTGAAAAAGACACAATCGGCTGTGTTTTTTTGTCATCCGAAATCCGCGCGTTTTGCGCGTGATCACTTTTTCGTTTTATTATCGTCCGGCGCAATCGGGGCGGCTTCGGCGGCGAATTTTTCAACGTCTTGGATTTTTTGTGCAGACAGATGTTCGATCCATTGAATGAGGCGGGTTGTAAAAAAACCCGCGGCTTCGCACCCCGCGGGTTTGGTGATAGTATATCACTTCACTTGATGATTAATTATAGCCACAACTCTTTTTCTTTTACAAGCGGATTTTCTCTGATATGGTTTTTCCGCCGTTTTTACGGCTGAAAGAGCGGTGATGAGTATGTAACTTCACTTAAAAGCGATTGCTTATGCTTTATTAAGTATAGCATTTCTGCTTGAACTGTTAAAGCGGTAATCGCTTTTGCGCCTCCTGATTGGTTCGCACCCGATCAGGAGCGTTTTTTTTATTCCGCTTTCTTATCGTCCGGTGTGATCGGGGCGGCTTCGGCGGCGAATTTTTCAACGTCTTTGATTGTTATCTTTGCACTGCACACCACGCCGGCGCCGGCGATGCATCCCCCTTCGCACGTCATCATTTCAATCAGGTTGCCGGGAGCTTTGCCGTTCGGATACGTTTTGAATAAACGCAGCATTGCGGGTTTGATGCCGTTGATGCACACCGGTTTCATTTCGACTCGGCCGTTTACGACCGCGTTGACCGCCGCCGCGACGCCGCCCGTTACCGCGAAACCGCGTCCCTGCGCGGACGGCAGGATGTCAAAGTCCGCTTCCGTAAAGTCGGAAACGTTGATTTGCGTTGCTTCGAACAAAGCGTCCAGTTCTTCAAACGTCATCACAAAATCGATCAGGGGATCGTTCAGCCCCTCATACCGCTTCGCAACGCAGGGACCGATGAACACCGTGACCGCTTCAGGATCCTGTTTGGCCAGTTCCGCCGTATAGTGCATCGGGGTTGCCGTGTCGGAAACGAACGGCTTCAGTTCGGGAACGTGCCGTTTCACCGTTTCGATGTACCCCGGACAACATGACGTCGTCATAAAGGCGTCGCCCTTTTCCATACGTTCGATAAATTCCTTGGCTTCGTTGCGGGTCGTGATGTCCGCGCCGACGGCGACTTCAATCACGCCGGAAAAGCCGATCGCTTTCAACGCGGAAACGACTTGTTTGACCGTTCCGGGGAATTGTCCGGCAATCGCGGGCGCGACCATGGCGACCATTTTTTTCTTTTCCGTCAGCATCGCTTTTAATATGTCGATCATCTGAGAACGTTCGACAACCGCGCCGAACGGACAAGCGCGCATACATTGGCCGCAGGAAACGCACTTGGTAAAGTCGATTTCCGCGCGGCCCGCCGATCCGCGCCGGATCGCGCCGACGGGACACACGCTTTCGCACGGCACGACGCGTTTCATAATCGCCTGATACGGGCAGGCTTCTTTGCATTTGCCGCAGCTTTTGCATTTATCGGGATCAATGCGGGCGGGACCTTTGGTGATATCAATCGCATCAAAAGGACAGGCCAGAGCGCACGATCTGGCCAGGCAGCTTTGGCACAGTTCCGTGACGACATAACGCGATGTGACGCATTCGTTGCACGCGATGTCCAGAACGGTCATCACGGGCGGTGTCGGCTTTTCTCTGTTTAAAGCGCGGCGGGCGTATTCGGACAAAGGCGTGACTTCGTCGTCTTCTTCGACACGGAAACCCAAAGCCGCCAGGCAGCGCGTCCGTAAAATCGCGCGTTCCTTATAAATACAGCATCGGTAAGCGGCCTGTCTTGTCGGCAAAATCTCGACGGGAATTTTATCCACGTCCAAAACCAGCCGGTTCTTTAAAAAAGAACGGATCAGGCGAATCAAAATCTCCCGACGGAAATATTTGGCGTTGTCTCTGATTTCCATAACCGCAAACCCTGTTGTTTTCGTTTTCTTCCTTTTTACCCGCAATCGGAACGAAAAGAAAGAAAATTAAATCCGCTGGTCCCGAAAGCCTTTGTATCCGAGGGTTTTATAGCCTTGTTGCCGTCTGGGAATGGCCGTTTTTTTTCCTTAGACTTGAGGGAAAATTTTGCGGGAGAAGATTATGATCAAAGATAAAATATTGGAACTTTACGCCCCCGTTTCGGGAAAGACGCAATCGATTGAAACGGTGCCGGATATGGTGTTCGCGCAAAAAACGATCGGAGACGGCGTTTCGATCAATCCGTCATCGTTTGTGCTGTGCGCGCCCTGTGACGGAACGATCGTGAACATTCATTCGTCCAAACATGCGTTGACCATGCGCACCGAGCAGGGCGTCGAGATTTTAATGCACGTCGGACTGGATACCGTTTTATTGAAAGGATCGGGATTCGACGTGAAAGTATCGGTCGGGCAAACGGTCAAAAAAGGCGATAGTCTGATTACCTTCCAACCCGAAGTCATCGAAAAAAACGGCAAAAGCCTTTTGACGGAAATCGTCGTCGCGAATATGGACAAGACAACGGGTATAACCGCGATGACGAATAAAGATGTGACGGCAGGCAGAGATGTGATTTTAACGGTCGCTTTGAAAAAAGACGCGCAAATCATTCCGATGCCGTCCGTCAAAGGAATGAAAGCCGAATCCTGGGAAATCAAGATTAAGAATCCGGTCGGGCTGCACGCGCGTCCCGCCGCCGTTCTGGTCAATTCGGCAAAACGATTTAACAGTGAAATCGAGCTGGTTTGCGGAAATAAAAAAGCGAACGCCAAAAGCCTGACCGCGGTAATGGGGCTGGATATTAAAAACGGAGCTCTTGTCCGTTTGACGGCGGACGGTTTTGACGCGACGGAAGCAATGAAAGCGCTTATTCCTCTGGTTGAAACCGGTTTGGGGGAAGAGTTGGCTCAACCGGTTGTCTTGAAGGAAGAAAAATCCGCAAAAAGCAAGGACAAAGAAAATTTGTTTTTCGGGATAGCGGCTTCCGCCGGAACAGCGGTCGGTGTGGCGGTTCAGCTGCAGGACGCGGCTTTCGATGTGGAGGAATTCGGCGCGCCGCCCTCCAAAGAAAAGGAAAAGCTGATGTCGGCTTTGGCGGAAGCGTCCGATGAGCTGGCGGATTTATATGAAAAAACAATGAAAAAAGACGGTAAGGAAAAAGCCGCCATTTTCGCCGCTCATCAGGAATTGCTGGAAGATCCCGAACTGGTCGAAAACGCGCGAAAATTAATTGATGACGGTCGCAGTGCCGCTTTCGCCTGGCAACAGACGATCAATAAGCAGGCGTGGCAGTTTTCGGAAATGAAAAACGCTTTGCTGGCCGGCCGCGCGGCGGATTTGCAAGATGTCGGCAAGCGGGTTTTAAGATTGTTGACGGGCGGGGCGGAACAAAAAATCTGTTTGCCCGACAATGCCGTTGTTATCACGCGGGAATTGACGCCGTCCGATGCGGTTCTGCTTGATCGTGAAAAAATCGCGGG
>JAFVEJ010000073.1 GCA_017476085.1 Alphaproteobacteria bacterium | reverse complement strand
CTTCAACCACCGCCGTTTTCCCGACGCCCGGCTCGCCGATCAGAACAGGGTTGTTTTTCGTTCTACGGGATAAAACCTGAATTGTCCGTCGAATTTCTTCGTCACGACCGATAACGGGATCAAGTTTTCCTTCCTGCGCCCGCGCCGTATAGTCCAAAGTATATTTTTTCAGCGCTTTGTATTTTCCTTCGGCATTGGCTGTCGTTGCTTTGCGGCCTTGGCGCAAATCTTCGATTGCTTTGTTCAGACCGACCGCCGTCAAACCGCAATCGGTCAAAATACGATGAACTTCCGTATTCGGCACAATCAGCATAGCCAAAAGCATGCGTTCCACCGTAACATATTCGTCACCGGCTTTTTGCGCGATTTCTTCAGCCTGAGACATAATCTTGCCGAATTGCTGATTAGGATAACATTCGACGCTGTCGCCCGACACTTTCGGCTGTTTATCGATAGCTTCCGCCGTTTCTTTTTTTGCTTTTTTCGGATCGCCGCCGGCCTTTTTAATCAGTTCGGCGCACATTCCTTCATTGTCGTCCAATAATACTTTTAATAAATTGTCCGGCGTTACAAATTGATTGTCATTACGTTCCGCAACGCCTTGAGCCGATTGAATAAACCCCCGACTTCTTTCTGTGAATTTATCTATATTCATTTTACGCCTCTATATAAAAAAATTCTCTTGTTGATATAGGTTCGCCTTCTTCTTTTGACAAGAAGACTTTTCATCAAAACAACGATTTTTTTAAGCGATAAAAACGTTACGCTTCTGCATCAACCGTTTTTTTGGAAGGACGGCCGCGACGTTTAACAACAACAGGAATATTTCCTTCACTCGGCTGCGGTTCTTTTTTTGCCGCAGGACGGCCGCGGCGCGTTTTCACTTCATTTTCAGCAATGGCCGAAACCGGAACTGACAAATCCATTTTAACGACTTCGGACAAATTCGGCTCTTTTTTCTCTTCCGCAACCGGTTCCGGCAAAGATATGACAACCGGATTGCTTTCATCGGATTGATCTTCCGCCTCTTCAACATTTTCAACCGTTTCCGGCTCTGTCTGAGGCTGAGGTGCAAAACGCATTCCCTCTGCAGCTATGGCCAAAGCATTTATCCGCATATAGTGATCCGCATGCTGCAGACAGCTTTCGGCGGCGACACGATCGGATGACATCAGTTCTTTAGCGGCGGACAGATACTTTTCCATCAGCTGAAAAGCCGTTCCGCGCAGCCGCCCCGCCGGGCCGATGCTGTCATAAACCGTATTGCGGTTAGGGCCGTTGTTAAACCGGCGGTTATTGTTAAAATTATTATGGTTGCGTCCGCGCGAACGTCCCCGAGGATTCATGCCCATGGAAAATACTCATCTTTGTTGAAATTAAAAACTGCCGCCGTCACTTACGGTAAAGGCTTCCTTTATCTCTGCTTAAACTACATAGCTCTTTATTATTTTTCAATCTTTTTTTACATTTTTCAGCAAAAAGCTGTCAAACAGCGTATAATTCCGCCCAAATCCACACCAAAAGCCCCGAAACGCAAACCGGCAGAGCAAATAATCCGGCGCACATCTTCTTCCTGTCCCTTGCCGAATTCTGCAATAAATACGCCGTTTTTTTTCAGCAGGCGAGGCAATACGGGCGCAATCTTCCGATAAGCGTCCAGTCCGTCTTCTCCGGCGAACAAAGCTTGCGCCGGATCATAATTAACAACTTCCGGAGCCAGAACCGCCCTTTCTTTTTCCGCAATATACGGCGGATTGGCAATAATCAAATCAAACGTTCCTAAACCTTTTTCCCAATCGGGATTGTTCCAGTCCGCCAAAACCGCAGAAAACCGATCTTTTAATCCGTTTGACGTCGCATTTTCCGCCGCAATCGCCAAAGCCTGCTCCGAAGAATCCAAGCCGACGGCTTTTGCGTTGACATATTCGCACAACAAAGCTTGAGCCAAACAACCGGATCCCGTTCCCAAATCCAATATCGTTAATGTTGCAAAACGATCTCTGAAAACCTTTAAAGTTTCCTCAATCAACGTTTCGGAATCGGGACGCGGGTCAAGGACATCCCGCGTGACTTTGAAATCCAGCCGCCAAAATCCGCGGGTCTGCGTGATTTTGGAAACGGGTTCGCGTTTCAGCCGCCGTTCGGCAAAAGATTGAATCTTTTCCAACTGATCTGCTTCAACTTCAAAATCGGGATTAATCCTTAAAAAAACAGGCGTTTTATTGATTCCGAAAGCGATCAAAGCTCTGGCGTCCGCGCGCGCTTCGTCCAATCCCGCCTGTTCAAAGCGTTCTGCCAGTTCGGCAAGAAGATCTTTAACACGCATTCTTACTCAAGCTCAGAGAGGCGGGATAGCTGATCTTCCGCAATCAACGCTTCGATAATTTCGTTCAATGCCGTCCCGTTCATTACTTCGTCTATTTTATACAGAGTCAGATTGATACGGTGATCAGTCACGCGGCCCTGCGGGAAATTATAAGTGCGAATCCGTTCGGAACGATCGCCGGAACCGACTTGATTTTTACGATCGACGGCACGTTCCTTGTCCAGTTGGGCTTGCTGCATATCATAAATGCGCGACCGCAAAATACGCATCGCACGATCTCTATTTTTAAACTGCGAACGTTCATCCTGACATGCGACAACAATGCCGGTCGGAATATGCGTGATGCGAACGGCGGATTCCGTTTTATTGACGTGCTGACCGCCGGCGCCGGAAGCGCGATACACATCGATTTTCAAATCTTTTTCATCAATCTTCAAATCGACTTCTTCAGCTTCCGGCAAAACGGCAACCGTCGCGGCGGACGTATGCACGCGCCCCGAAGCTTCCGTTTCCGGAACACGCTGAACACGATGCACTCCGGATTCAAATTTCAGCCGTTCAAACACGTTGCGGCCGCTTATGCTGGCCGAAGCTTCCTTATAACCGCCGATCCCCGTATCATTGACGGACAGCATTTCGAACTTCCATCCTTGAATGGCGGCATAATGTTCGTACATACGGAACAATTCAGCGGCAAATAAAGCGGCTTCCTCTCCGCCCGTTCCGGCGCGGACTTCCAAAATCGCATTCTTTTCATCAACGGCGTTTTTGGGAAGCAGCAAAATTTTAAGCTGCTTTTCCAGTTCGGGCAGCTTTTCTTTGGCCGAATATATTTCATCATGCGCCATTGACCGCATTTCGTCGTCTGTTTCCGAATCATCTAAAAGAGCTTGCGCTTCTTCCATATCCGACAACACTTTTTTATACGACTGGATAACGACGACCACATCTTTCAAAGCCGCCAACTCTTTAGAAAGCTTAACAAACGTTTCCCCGTCCACGTTATCGCCGGAACCGAGCAAAGCCTCCAGTTCTTCATGCCGGGCCAAAACGACATCCAGTTTTTCTTCAAAACTCATACTAGGCTCCCTGACATTGCTTGTATCTTTGCATAAAAGCACTCAAATCCGTCAACACGACTTCGTTTTGGTCGCCGGAATCCAAATCACGCACGGTCACAACACCTTTGGCAAATTCGTCTGATCCCATAATCACTGCCGCGCAGGCGTTGATTTTATTGGCTTTTTTCATACGTTTTCCCATATTGCCCGAATAGGCCATATCGACAATGAAACCGTTTTGCCGCAGCGTATGCGCCGTCTGCATAATCGGCAACAGCGTATCCGCTCCGACGGGAATGACGGCGATCGGACGCGGCTCAGCCGGCTGTTTGCCGACTTCCTGCAGCAACAAAGACAAGCGATCAATACCGGCGCCGAAACCGATCCCGGGCGTCTGCGGCCCGCCCAGTTCTTCAACCAATCCGTCATAACGCCCGCCGCCCAGAACCGTACCCTGTGCGCCCAGAGAATCCGTAATAAACTCAAAAACGGTATGACGGTAATAATCCAAACCGCGCACCAAACGCGGATTGACGATAAAAGGTATTCCCATTGCGATCAGTCCGGCTTTGACTTCTTCAAAAAAAGCGCGGGAAGATTCATTTAAGTAATCCGTCATCGCCGGCGCATTTTCGACGATTTTTTTATCCCCTTCATCTTTGGAATCCAAAATGCGCAACGGATTCTTTTCCAAACGATTCAAGCTGTCTTCGGAAAGCTTGTCTTTATATTGTTCAAAATAGGCAACCAATGCTTTACGGTAAGCCGCGCGGCTTTCCGCATCGCCCAATGTGTTCAATTCCAACCGGATATAATCCTTCAGCCCCAAAGCCGATAAAAAATCCCATCCCAGGCAAAGCACTTCCACATCCGTCTGCGGCGCGGCGGAACCTAAAACTTCCAATCCGACCTGATGCAGCTGACGGTAGCGGCCTTTTTGCGGACGCTCATAGCGGAACATCGGCCCCGCATAAAACAATTTAACCGGCAGATTTTGCTCCATTCCTTCGGAAATAAACGCGCGGACAATACCGGCCGTTCCTTCGGGACGAAGCGTAAAGCTTTCCCCGCCGCGATCGGTAAATGTGTACATTTCTTTGGAAACGATATCCGACGTTTCACCGACGCCGCGCGCGAAAACTTCCGTCGCTTCAAAGATCGGTGTTTGAATTTCGCCGAAACCATAGCGTTTTGCCAAAGCTCTGGCCGTATTTTCAACAAATAAAAAAGCGCTCAGATCCGCTCCATATATATCGCGCGTGCCGCGCGCCGGCTGTATTTTCATTTTGCTTTCTCCGTCTTTTCGGCCGCCATTTTTTCCGCCAATTCCGCCACGATATCCGCGGCATTTGCGGCATTAATCGGTTCTTTTTGCTCTGCGCGAACAAACAGCAGAGCCTTGCCGTTCCCGCCGCCGCATACGCCGATATCGGATTCACGAGCTTCGCCGGGACCATTTACAACGCATCCCATAACGGCGATTTTCAAAGGTTCGGAAATATGTTCCAAACGAACTTCCAATTCCTTGACAACTTTTTCAACATCAATGCCTCGGCGCGCGCATGTCGGGCAAGATACCAGACGAACGCCATGATAACGCAGCCCCAAAGTCCGCAAAATTTCAAAGCCGACTTTGATTTCTTCGGTAACGTCCGCCGTCAAAGACTCGCGTAAAGTATCGCCGATTCCATCCATCAGCAACGACCCTATTCCCAAAGCCGATTTAACCGTTCCGGCACGCAAACCGCCGGCTTCCGTCACGCCCAGATGCAGCGGATAATCGCATTGAGCCGCTAACAGACGATAAGCTTTCATCGTCATCAGGGTGTCGGAAGATTTCACCGAAATTTTGAAATTAAAAAAGTCGTTGTCCTCCAAAATCTTAGCATGTTCCAAAGCGCTTTCAACCATCGCTTCGGGACACGGTTCGCCATATTTTTCAAGCAAATGTTTATCCAGAGAGCCGCCGTTGACGCCAATCCGCATAGAACAATTATAATCTTTTGCCGCTTTGATCACATCGCGGACACGTTCCGCAGAACCGATATTACCCGGATTGATACGCAGACAAGCCGCGCCCGCTTCGGCTGATTCGATCGCGCGCTTATAATGGAAATGAATATCGGAAACGATCGGCACTTTAACCTGTTTAACGATTTCTTTCAGCGCCTTTGTCGATTCTTCATCGGGACAGGAAACACGAACAATATCCGCGCCGACAGCCTCCAACGACCGGATCTGCGCCACCGTCGCGGCAACGTCCGCCGTCGGCGTATTTGTCATGGATTGAACGGAAACGGGAGCACCGTCACCGACGGCAACAGATCCGACATACACGCGTCTGGAATGACGGCGCTTAATTTCAGGCATATTCATCGTTCACCTATTCTATATCTTCAACAACTTTTGCGGCAAAATCGTCGGGAATCAAAGCGACATTCGAACGCAGCGCTCCTCTCGGCCCCAAAGATTGCGTCAATTTTCCGTCGCAATAAATTTCCAGCCCGCCGGCGTTCCCTGTTTTTAAAAACAGCTCTTCCGGTTTGTTTGAAGAAACCATATATTGATCTCCTCTGTTCAGCAGCCGCGAAAAAACAACCGTATCCCTGCGCGTAATTTCAATCCACACTTCTTCTTTAGCAATTAAAATCAATCTGGGATTATAGTTTTTCTGACCGTAAATTTGCGGTTTTAAAAGCTCCGGTTCGACTTTCGGCTCAACTTTAACCGGTTCGGGTTCCCGAACAGGCGGTTCCGAAACTTCAGGTTCGCTTTCTTCTTTATATTCCGGTTTTACCGGAGGAACGGGCGGCACGACCGCAGCGGAAGGAACATCTTCCGTTTCCGCCGTCACGGAAACATTTTCTTCCTGCGGCAAAGGATAAGCCTGATCCACTATCGTAATAGAATCAACCGGCTTCACAACAACGGGCGTCGGCATTTCCTTTTCTTTGGAAGAAGACTGCCACAAACCGAAGACAATCAACAGCAAAACAAGAGAAGCGATCAATATTTTCGGCGCCGGAACAACGTTTTCCGCTTCCTCGGGAGACATAACATACAGATTGTTTTCCCGTTTTTCCTGGCTGAAAAACTCTTGTTTATAGCGTGTAATAATATCCGCCGGATTCAATCCCAAATATGAAGCATAGCTGCGGATAAAACCGTTTGCATACGCCTCGCCGGGCAATTCTTTATAACGCCCCTCTTCCAAAGCTTCCAAATACTGATAGCGAATACATAAATAAGAAGCTATATCGCGCAGATCCTGATTTTTAGCCAAACGCGTTTTGCGCAGCAAAGCGCCGACCGCCTCTTCCTTTTTTTCCGTCGGATTCAAATTTTCCGGCTTTTCTTCGTTCTGCGTCATAGTGTCACCTTTTAATCTGTTACGCGTTTGCCCGGCCAAAGCGCCTCAAAGCATCGGCCGCCTGAGAAACCAGTTCGTCAATAACCGCCTGAACCGATTTTTCTTCTTTCACAAGTCCGACGCTTTGTCCCGCCATCAGCGAACCGTTTTCGACATCGCCGTCAATTACTGCGCGGCGCAAAGCCCCGCCCCAAAAATGCTCAATTTCCAACTGGGCTTCTTTCAGTTCCAATTCGCCGCGTTGATATTTCTGAATCGTTTCCATTTGAAATTCCATAAACCGCTTGGTTCCTTCGTTCGTAATCGCACGAACGGGAATAACGGGAAAACGAGGATCAATCTGAACGGTCGGCATGGCATCGCGCGCATTCGCACGGATAAACGCCCTTTTAAAATTCGGATGCGCAATACATTCCGTCGTGCAGACAAAGCGGGTTCCCAGCTGACAGCCGGCCGCCCCCATTTCCAAAAAGGCCGCCATCATTTCACCGGTTCCGATACCGCCCGCAACAAAAACGGGCACATCTTTAATATACGGAACGATTTCCTGAACAAGAATGTTTGTCGCCACCGGCCCGATATGTCCGCCGGCTTCGGTTCCTTCCAAAATCAAAGCATCAGCGCCGGATTTAATCAATCGCTTTGCCAACACCAGAGCCGGAGCAAAACAGAGAACTTTCATTCCCTTATCTTTCAGTTTCTTGACCGCCTGAACGGAAGGAATGCCGCCGGCTAAAATCACATGGCTGACCCGGGTTTCGATACAAACATCTATCAATTCGTCCAGCTGCGGATGCATCGTGATCAGATTCACCCCGAAACTGTTTTTTGTCAAAGTCTTTGTTTGAACAATCTCTTCTTTCAGCAGATCGGGCGGCATCGCTCCGCCGGCGATAACACCGAAACCGCCCGCATTAGAAATAGCCGCCACCAGATGATGTTCGGAAATCCAGGACATTGCGCCGCCCATAATCGCATAGCGCGTATTCAAAAAGGAACGGCCGGCATTCCAAAAATCATTTAAAATTTCATCGTTCGAACGCATGCTTTATTCCTTGCCTTCCAAATGAAACGCCGCATGCAGAGCGCGCACAGCCAGCTCGGCATATTCGGCGGCGATCAGAACGCTGATCTTAATTTCCGAAGTGGAAATGGTTTGAACGTTAATGCCTTTTTCGGACAACGCCTCAAACATTCTCTGCGCAATACCCGTATGTGTGCGCATACCGACGCCGATCAAAGAAATTTTAACGCAGTCCGCATCGGAAATAACGGAACGATAACCGATACTTTCTTTGTTTTTTTCAAGAACTGCCACCGCTCTGGACAAATCCGATTCATTAAGCGTAAACGTCATATCCGTATGCGTTCCGTCCGGCGAATCGCTTTGCACAATCATATCAATGCAGATGTTTGCCTGAGCCATGGCATTAAAAACGGCGGCGGAAATGCCGGGTTTGTCCTGAACGCCGACCAACGTAATTTTAGCTTCGTCACGGCTGCAAGTAATGCCGCTGATAATTTCTTTTTCCACAATATCCCCCTCATCGCAAATAGTCGTTCCGACCGGATTCTGTTCAAAACTGGAAACCACGCGCAAATTGACGCGGTATTTCATCGCCAGTTCGACCGAGCGCGTCTGCAAAACTTTCGCCCCCAAAGAAGCCATTTCCAACATTTCTTCATATGTAACGCGATCTAACTTTCTGGCGTTTTTCACAACGCGCGGATCCGTCGTATAAACACAGTCCACGTCCGTATAAATATCGCATCTGTCCGCTTCCAAAACGGCTGCCAAAGCCACCGCGGAAGTATCGGAACCGCCGCGTCCCAAAGTCGTGATGCGGCCATTATCGTTAATTCCCTGAAATCCCGCCACGACAGGCACTATCCCTGCAGCCAGGCAAGCTTTTAATCCGTCTGTCCCGATTTGATTGATTCGAGCTTTGGAAAAAGCGTCATCCGTTAAAACAGGCACTTGCCAGCCGGTCCAGGACTGAGCCGGAATCCCTATTGCCTGCAAAGCCATCGCCAACCGGCCGATTGTCACCTGTTCGCCGGTAGAAACGACAACGTCATACTCTTTCAAGTCGTAATCAGGCGCAATTTCCTGACAGTATTTAACCAACTGGTTTGTTACGCCGGACATAGCGGAAACAACAACAACAACCTGATTGCCGGCGTCTATTTCTTTTTTGACTTTCAATGCGACATTTTTAATTCTGTCCGTATCCCCTACGGACGTGCCGCCGAATTTTTGCACAACAAGTCCCATAAAAGCTCTGTTCCTCGTTTATTAATATATCAAGAATCGAGGTATTCTTACCTTAATATAAATAACAAAGCAAGAATTTGCGTAAAAATCAGGTATATTTTTTTTTCAAAATCGAGTACAAAGAAACATCTTTACAGAAAAGGAGCGATAATATGGTTGTAAAATATGAAAAAGGGGCTTCGGACATTCGTCCTTGGGGAACTTGGGAAATTTTAGACACGGGTGATCATCACACCGTCAAGCGGATTGTCGTTCATCCGGGGCAAAAATTGTCATTGCAGAGCCACAACCATCGCGACGAACATTGGATTATCACGGAAGGAACGGCGGAAGTAACGAATGGCGACAGTCTTGTCAAAGCCGGACCGAACACACCGATTTTCATTCCCGCAAAAGCCAAACACCGCATTGAAAACATCGGTTCGACGGACGTTGTTTTTATTGAAGTGCAGACCGGCGATTTATTGGATGAAAACGACATCATTCGCTATGAAGACATTTACGGCCGCGTTTGATCTTCCCGACCGGCCTTGGCAAAAGTCAGCACACAGACCGCTTTTGCACCGTTTTTCATCAGAATTTCCGTACAGGAACGGGAAGTTGCTCCCGTTGTCAGAACGTCATCAATCAGAATGATCGTTTTTCCCTGAATATCGCAATTCGGATTCATCGCAAAGGCGTTTTTAACATTTTCAAATCTTTCTTTGCGCGTTCCCTGTTTAGGCGTTGCCCTGATCCTTTTCAAAAGTCCGGGATTTGACGGAACGCCGGAAAGTTTTGATAGCTCCGCGGACAGAACGGCCGCCTGGTTGTATTTCCTGAACAACATTCTTTTCCAATGCAGCGGAACGCACGTCAGCAAATCCGCCCGTCGTAAAAGATCGTTTCCCGCGTTGTACATCAATTGCGCCAACAAAGACGCCAAATCCGGCCTGTCGCCGTATTTCAGTTTCATAAGCAAATGCTTGCTTGTTTCATTATAAACAACCGCGGCGATCCGTTTTTCCGAATTATCCGAAACAAATTCCAAACGGG
>JAFVEJ010000072.1 GCA_017476085.1 Alphaproteobacteria bacterium | reverse complement strand
GCGTCGGTTTTACCGGCCAACGCTTTTTCATTCAGGTTGCGGCAATACGCCGCCAACGCTTCGTCTTCGTCCAGAACCTCATCGTCATCAACGCCGGAAACGGTTGTGCTGCGGCTGAGAAAAGTCACCACGTCCAACTTGGAAACGCCGTATTTGCTTAACAGGTAAACCGCGTATGATTCTTCTTCGGAAAACATCGCCACAATCAAATGCGGTGCGATAACGATATCCCGCCCGCTGGACTGAACCTGCAAAGCCGCCCGCTGCAGCACGCGCTGAAAAGCCAGAGTAGGTCTTGGTTCGCGCGGATTGTTTTTTTGAATCAAACCGCTTAAATCCTTGTTGATAAAAGCAATCAGCTCCTTTTCCATTTCCGGCGCCCTGCGGCAGTATTTGCGGAACAGTGTCACGCAATCGGCATCGTCCATAATCGCCAGCAGCAAATGTTCCAAAGTCGCGAATTCATGCCCTCTTTCAGCCGCAAACAGCAGCGCTTTCTGTAAAGTTTCCTCTAATTCCGGCGACAGCATAACTAAACCCTTTCCACTTCACAGCGCAGCGGATGCTGACTGCGGCGGGCGATTTCAACAACCTGGGAAGCTTTCATTTCCGCAACTTCGTAAGTATAAACGCCGCACACGCCGACGCCGCTGCGATGAATTTGCAGCATAATGTCAGTTGCTTCCTGCGACGTTTTATCAAAAAGACTCTGCAATAAAGAAACGACAAAATCCATCGGCGTAAAATCGTCGTTCAGCATAATCACTTTATACAACGACGGCTTTTTAAGCTTGGGTTTGGTCGCCACGCCTTCCCACGGCTGTTCCTGCTGCAAAGGCTTTTTTGCCATAATTCTCCGTCCTAAAAAATATAAAATCGAACGTATTCAATCATAATTCCGTTAAGAAAAAGTATGTTATCACATTCTTTATTCCAAATATATAATTTGGTGGCGTCGTAAATAAAATTGCCTATAATGACCGGTATGAAACTGTCGTGTTTTTTCCTGTTTTTATTTTTAACCGTTCTGCCCGCGGCAGCCCGGGCGGAATCATCGCGCGTCTCGTCTTTATTGGTTGAAGCGGAAACAGGGCGCGTCCTGTTTTCCGAAAACGCCGCGGAAAAAAGATATCCCGCTTCGCTGACAAAAATGATGACTTTATATCTGGTTTTTGATGCGTTGGAAAAAGGTGAAATTCAAATGGACCAACTGTTGACCGTTTCCAAAAAAGCCGCAGGTATGCCCCGTTCCCGAATGGGCTTGAAAGAAAACTCTACCATTTCGGTGGAAAACGCGATTTTCGCAATGATTTCGCGTTCAGCCAACGATGCCGCCGTTGTTGCTGCAGAAGGCTTAGCGGGATCGGAAGCGCAATTTGCCGATAAAATGACGCGCGTTGCCCGTGAGTTGGGTATGAAAAACACACGCTTTAAAAATGCCTCCGGTCTGCATAACAAAGACCAGATCACGACCGCGCAGGATATGGCGATTTTATCAATGGCTTTAATTCAGCATTTTCCGGAATATTACAAACTGTTTTCCGTACGGGGGTTCAGATATAGAAACCGCTATTACGGCAATCACAACCTGGTTGCTCGTTTTTATAAAGGCGGAGACGGACTGAAGACGGGATATGTCGATGCGTCCGGCTATCATGTTGTCGGATCGGCGATCCGTAACGGCAAGCGATTAATCGGCGTCGTGATGGGGCGCAATTCCGTGCGCGAACGCGACAGACATATTTTCAAATTGCTGGATTCCGGATTTGCCGCTTTAAAAAATACCTCTCCCGCGCTTGATACGTTGACACAAACGCCGTTTTTCGCTCCGATGAAACAAGAAAAAACGGGATCCAGCGAATCCGAATACAGAGAAATGCGAATTGCAGCGCAAAAATTATCAGAAAACCTTGACCGCATTTCCTCGATCAAACAAAGCCTGAATACGGAACAACATGCCAATGTTGTCAAAAACGCGATTATCGACTGGGGCAAAAAGAAATAGCCGCCATGGAAATGCCTGCCGCTTTGAAACAGTTTCTTGAAGATCTGACAATCGGATTAAAACGGAATAATCTCAAAAAAGACGCTGTCCGTCTCAGCTCGCGTTACAGGACGGAGGAACGGCGGGGACAAAGTTTAACGGACGATAAAGCCGATTCCGTCGCTTATGCCGTCAGCCGTATGCCGGCAACCTTCGGCGCCCTTTCTCTTGTTTTGGAACAGGCGTCCGCTTTGCCGAACTTTTTTCCCGAAACAATGATTGATGTCGGTTCGGGAACAGGCAGCGCCGTTTGGGCGGCTTCATGCTTTTTTAATTTGCGTCAAATTATTTGTCTGGAACGCAATCCCGATATGCGCGCCGTCGGAAAAGAACTGACGGAAAAAGCGTCGGATTTTTTTGCCGTATCTCCCGTCTGGCGGGATTTTGATTTGATTCAGGATTCTTTGCCGCGGGCGGATTTGGTAACGACCGGTTACGTTTTAAACGAATTGAATGAAAAAGACCGTTTGAACGCTTTATTAAAATTATGGACGGCGGCACAAAACGTCCTTGTTTTAGTCGAACCGGCAACACCCGAAAGTTTCCG